>NZ_JBBOQJ010000001.1:0-45000 GCF_038004065.1 Solibacillus sp. FSL W8-0474
TTGGAACATTTAGAAAATTTATGGAATGCCGTCCTTGCCCAAGCTGAACAAAAAATTTCAAAACCGAGCTTTGATACTTGGCTGAAATCGACAAAACTTTTAGCTCATAGTGGCACAAAAGTAACGATATCAGCACCTAACTCTTTTGCCCGTGATTGGCTTGAACAATACTATATTCATATGATTACAGGAATATTAAATGAGTTAACTGGCGAAGATCTGGTCATAAAATTTGTCGTTCAGAAAGATCAAGTTGCAGACGACTTTGAACTACCACCACCAATTACCCAAGCAAAATCAAGTGAACATCATGATATTACACCTGGTATGCTCAATCCAAAATACACATTTGATACGTTCGTTATCGGCTCTGGTAACCGCTTTGCTCATGCAGCGAGCTTAGCTGTAGCAGAAGCACCAGCAAAAGCGTATAACCCTTTCTTTATATACGGGGGGGTAGGACTAGGAAAAACCCATTTAATGCATGCCATTGGCCATTATGTAAAAGAACATAATCCTACTGCAAATGTCGTTTATCTATCATCTGAGAAATTCACAAATGAGTTTATCAACTCGATTCGTGATAACAAAACAATTGATTTTCGTAATAAATACCGGAATGTTGATGTGTTGCTAATTGACGATATTCAGTTTTTAGCTGGGAAAGAATCAACGCAAGAAGAGTTTTTCCATACATTCAATACTTTACATGAAGAATCAAAACAAATTGTCATTTCAAGTGACCGACCACCTAAGGAAATCCCTACATTAGAAGATCGTTTGCGCTCTCGATTTGAATGGGGTTTAATCACAGACATAGCACCACCTGATTTAGAAACACGTATTGCCATTTTACGAAAAAAAGCCAAAGCTGACGGTCTAGATATTCCAAATGAGGTTATGCTGTATATTGCCAACCAAGTCGATACAAATATCCGCGAATTGGAAGGCGCATTAATCCGTGTAGTTGCTTATTCTTCTTTGGTCAATACGGATGTCTCACCGGAACTGGCTGCAGAAGCTTTAAAAGACATTATGCCAAACTCAAAGCCGCGCATGATTTCAATTTTAGATATTCAAACAGCAACAGGCGAGCACTTCAATATTCGATTAGAGGATTTTACGGCAAAGCGCCGTACAAAGTCGATTGCTTTCCCAAGACAGGTTGCAATGTATTTATCCAGAGAACTAACGGATTTTTCATTACCTAAAATTGGTGAGGAATTTGGTGGCCGAGACCATACGACTGTCATCCATGCACATGAAAAAATATCTTCATTAATTAAAACGGATCAACAACTCCAACAGGATATTAAACAAATTCGGAGCATGCTAGGTAAGTAAAGTTGTGTATAACTCACTGTTTTTCACACAAGGATATTCACAACTTGTGCACATGTGGATAGCTTACATGCCGTAAGAAAAAGTTCGGTTATCCACAAATCCACAGGACCTATTACTATATCTATTAATATCTTTAAATAAATAATTAATTATATAAGAGAGGTAAACTAATGAAATTTAATATTTTACGTGATCATCTTTTAGCTGGATTAAATGATGTAATGAAAGCAGTTAGCTCTAAAACGACGATTCCTATTTTAACGGGAATTAAGATTGATGTTACAAATGAGGGTATGACTTTAACTGGTAGTGATGCAGATATTACAATCCAAACATTTATCCCAGTAGAAGAAAATGGCGAGCAAATCATAAATATTACTCAAACAGGTTCTATCGTATTACAAGCACGTATGTTCAACGAAATTGTTCGTAAATTACCTACAAACGAAGTAGAAATCGAAATTACAAACGGTACTGCAACAATTATTCGTTCTGGTAAATCAGAATTTCATCTAATCGGATCTGATGCAACAGAATATCCACAACTACCTGAGCTTGCAGCTGATCGCCAATTTACAATACCTACGGATCTATTAAAGTCGATTATTCGTGAAACGGTGTTTGCTGTAGCTACTTCTGAAAGTCGTCCCGTGTTGACAGGTGTAAACTGGAAAGTTGATGGCGATGAATTAATATGCGTTGCAACGGATAGTCACCGTTTAGCACGTCGTAAAGTAAATCTTGAAAATTTACCAACTGATGTGACTTCAGTTGTTATTCCAGGAAAAAGTTTAAATGAATTAAATAAAATTTTAGAAGATACGAATAACCCAGTACAAATTGTATTAACGAGTCAACATGTATTATTTAAAACAGATGACGTTCTTTTCTTTTCACGTCTTTTGGAAGGGAATTACCCAGACACATCCCGTTTAATTCCAGAAGAATTTAAAACAATGATTACTATTAACGGAAAATCACTTCTTCAAGCAATTGACCGTGCATCGTTGCTTGCTCGTGAAGACCGTAATAATGTTGTTCGATTTGAAACTCTTGAAAACCAAACAGTGGAAATATCATCAAATTCACCTGAGATTGGTAAAGTGGAAGAGCAAATCCAAGTGGAAAGCCTAGAAGGGGAAACTTTAAAAATTTCTTTCAGTGCAAAATACATGATGGAAGCGTTAAAAGCAATTGATGGTCAAGATGTTGTCATTGAATTTACAGGGGCAATGCGTCCATTCATTCTGCGATCTGTAGCAGATGATGCGATTTTACAACTGATTTTACCGGTACGTACTTACTAAAAAAATATAATTTTTAAAAGGAATGGTCTTTAACTTATTATTGAGACCATTCCTTTTTTACTTATGGACAAATTTTAGGTATGATAGAATGATAAGACTTTATTTAAGTGGAGGATGAATTACGTTGAATGATTTAGTAATTGATACAGAATTTATAACGCTTGGTCAAGCGCTGAAAATGACAGATACAATTAGCTCTGGTGGTATGGCAAAATGGTTTTTAAGTGAACATGAAGTGTTTGTGAATGGAGAAGCAGAAGGTCGCCGAGGAAAAAAATTACGTCATGGAGATGTAATTAATATCCCAGGTGTTGGCCGATTTAAAATTGTGGATGCGTTTATTGCAAACGGAGAAGAATAATTCATGAACATCGAGCGCTTACAGCTAACGAATTATCGTAACTATGAATCGTTAACACTAGATTTTTCAAATAAAATTAACGTTTTTATTGGGGAGAATGCTCAAGGAAAAACAAATGTTATGGAATCAATCTATGTACTAGCGATGGCCAAATCTCATCGTACTGCGAACGATAAAGAATTAATACTTTGGGACGCGGATTATGGTAAAATAGAAGGTGTGGTAAATAAGCGTTACGGTGGTATTCCTATCGAATTAACGATTTCAAAAAAGGGCAAAAAAGGCAAAATCAATCATCTTGAACAAACTAAATTAAGTAATTACATTGGACAGATGAATGTTGTCATGTTTGCTCCTGAAGATTTGAATATCGTGAAAGGTAGCCCACAAATTCGCCGAAGATTTATCGATATGGAAATCGGGCAAATATCGCCAGTCTATTTACATGATTTACTGACATTTCAAAAGATATTAAAACAACGTAATCATTTACTGAAAAAAAACCAAGGAAAACAAGCATTTGCATCTGATGTAATGTTTGATATTTATACAGAACAATATGTTCAGGCAGCTATACAAATAATTCGTAAAAGATTTCAATTTATGGAACTCTTGCAGGAGTGGGCTGAACCAATTCACTTTGGCATTTCACGCGGTCTAGAAAAGCTTGTAATTAAATACCGTCCTGTGTCAGGAATGGAAGCAAATTGGTCAGCTGAGCAAATGATAACGCATTTAACGGAAAAACTAACAGAGGTTAGACAGCGTGAAATTGAGCGAGGCGTAACATTAATCGGTCCACACCGTGATGATTTGCAGTTTTTCGTGAATGACTATGATGTACAAGTATATGGTTCACAAGGTCAACAACGTACAACAGCGTTATCATTAAAGCTTGCTGAAATAGAGCTCATAAAACAAGAAACAAAAGAAACACCAATTTTATTGTTGGATGATGTTTTATCTGAATTAGATGATTATCGTCAATCACATTTATTAAATACAATTCAGGGTGAAGTTCAAACATTTGTTACAACGACAAGTGTTGAAGGTATTCACCATGAAACAATACAGCACGCTAAATTGTTCCATGTGAAAAAAGGAGCAATTGAATAACAATAAATGCATGAAAGTTAATATTAGCGAAGCATACTGAAAGTTATGAAAGAGTAGGTGACCAATAGTGACTTTAGAAGATAATAAAGTCCAGCAATCTTATGATGCGGATCAAATACAGGTATTAGAAGGATTAGAAGCTGTACGAAAACGTCCTGGTATGTATATTGGTTCAACAAGTTCAAAAGGATTGCACCATTTAGTGTGGGAAATTGTAGACAATAGTATTGATGAAGCTTTAGCGGGTTATTGTTCAAATATTACAGTAACGATTGAACAAGACAATTGGATTCGTGTAGAAGATAATGGTCGTGGTATCCCTGTTGATACTCAGGAAAAAATGGGCATGCCTGCTGTTGAAGTTATTATGACAGTCTTGCACGCTGGCGGTAAATTCGGCGGTGGAGGATACAAAGTATCCGGCGGTCTTCATGGTGTAGGTGCTTCTGTAGTAAACGCATTATCAAGTCAAACGATTGTTCAAGTACATCGCGATGGTAAAATTCATGAAATTATTTTTGAGCGCGGCCATACTGTACAAAAACTAACTGTTATTGGTGAGACGGATTATACAGGTACTACTACACGCTTCAAGGCAGATAGTGAAATCTTTAAAGAAACAACAATATATGAGTACGATATTTTAGCAACTCGTATTCGTGAATTGGCCTATTTAAATCGCGGAATTAGTATAGCGATTGCCGACGAACGAATTGGGCAGGAACGTTCGGAAACATTCCACTTTGAAGGTGGTATTCGCGAATATGTTGAGCATATTAACGTAAACAAAGAACCAATCCATGTACCAATTGATGTATTTGGCGAAAAAGAAGGCATTACTGTAGAAATTGCTATGCAATATAATGCTGGCTTTAGCTCAACAATTATGTCATTTGCCAATAACATTAATACGTATGAAGGTGGTACGCATGAATCAGGCTTTAAAACGGCTTTAACGCGTGTCATCAATGATTATGCAAGAAAATCAAATTTAATTAAAGAAGCAGATGCTAACCTTACAGGTGAAGACGTACGAGAAGGTTTAACAGCTATCGTATCGATTAAACACCCGGATCCTCAGTTTGAAGGACAAACAAAAACTAAATTAGGGAACTCTGAAGTGAGCCAAATTACAAACTCATTATTCTCAGAAGGCTTTGAACGTTTCCTGTTGGAGAATCCTTCAGTAGCGCGTCAGGTTGTTGAAAAAGGAACAATGGCTGCCCGAGCACGTGTCGCTGCAAAAAAAGCACGTGAATTTACACGTCGTAAATCAGCATTGGAAGTTTCAAGTTTACCTGGTAAGTTATCAGATTGTTCTTCTACAAATCCTGCTGAATCGGAAATTTATATCGTTGAGGGTGACTCTGCGGGTGGTTCTGCAAAATCAGGTCGTGATCGTCACTTCCAAGCAATTTTGCCATTGCGCGGTAAAATTCTAAACGTTGAAAAAGCCCGCTTAGACCGTATTTTATCCAATGCTGAGATTCGTGCAATGATTACTGCATTTGGTACAGGTATTGGCGAAGAGTTCAATTTAGAAAAAGCACGTTATCACAAAATCGTAATTATGACGGATGCCGATGTCGATGGTGCGCATATTCGCGTATTATTATTAACCTTCTTCTTCCGTTTCATGCGTCCATTAATTGAAGCTGGATATGTTTATGCAGCAAAACCTCCACTTTACCAAGTGAAACAAGGGAAACATGTAGAATACTGCTATTCAGATCAAGAATTAGAAGATATTTTACAGCGTCTACCAAAATTGCCTAAGCCAAATGTACAACGTTACAAAGGTTTAGGAGAAATGAATGCAACGCAATTATGGGATACAACGATGGATCCAGAGCACCGTACATTAATTCGCGTAGAATTGGATGATGCGATTGAAGCCGATAGAATTTTCGATGCATTAATGGGTGATGAAGTTGGCCCACGTCGTGACTTTATCGAAGAAAATGCAGTCTATGTACAAGACCTGGATATTTAATTAGTTCAATTGGAAGGAGGTCCTTATTTTGTCTGACATTCAACATGGACATATAGAATCAAAAAATATTACAACAGAGATTAAATCATCTTTCCTAAGCTATGCGATGAGCGTTATCGTTTCACGTGCCTTACCGGATGTACGCGATGGGCTTAAGCCAGTACACCGTCGTATTTTGTACGGCATGCAGGAATTAGGTAATACTTCAGATAAACCATATAAGAAGAGTGCTCGTATCGTTGGGGATGTAATGGGTAAGTTCCATCCGCATGGTGACTCTTCCATCTATGATGCAATGGTACGTATGGCACAGGATTTCAGCTATCGTTACATGCTTGTTGATGGTCACGGTAACTTTGGTTCGGTAGATGGTGATGGCGCTGCAGCTATGCGTTACACAGAATCTCGTATGTCAAAAATCGCGATGGAAATGCTTCGCGATATCAATAAAGATACAATTAATTATGGTCCGAACTATGATGGTAGTGAAAACGAGCCGTTAGTATTACCAGCACGTTATCCAAACCTTTTAGTAAACGGTGCTTCGGGAATCGCTGTAGGTATGGCGACAAATATCCCACCACATCAATTAGGAGAAACAATCGATGGGGTATTGGCAATAGCGGATAACCCTAGCATTACAACTGAAGAGCTGATGGAAATTATTCCAGGGCCAGATTTCCCGACAGGCGGTATTCTTTTAGGCCGTTCAGGAATTCGCCGTGCCTACGAAACAGGCCGAGGCTCTTTAACGATTCGTGCAAAAGTTGAGATTGAACAAGCTGCAAATGGTAAAGAGACAATTTTAGTTCACGAATTACCTTACCAAGTGAATAAAGCAAAACTTATTGAAAAAATTGCTGAACTAGTACGTGATAAAAAAATTGATGGTATTACAAATTTACGGGATGAATCAGATCGTAATGGTATGCGTATTGTTATTGAGGTTCGCCGTGATGCCAATGCAAACGTTGTACTCAACAACTTATTTAAACAAACAGCGATGCAATCAAGCTTCGGTGTAAATATGCTTGCATTAGTGGATGGACAGCCAAAAGTATTAGGTCTAAAAGAAGTGCTCTATCATTACTTAGAACATCAAAAAGTAGTTATTAAACGTCGTACTGCTTTCGAACTTCGAAAAGCAGAAGAACGTGCACATATTTTAGAAGGCTTACGTATCGCGCTGGATCATATTGATGAAATTATTGCGATTATCCGTGCTTCTCGCAGTGGGGAAGAAGCAAGACCTCAATTAATGGAGCGCTTCAATCTATCTGAACGTCAGGCACAAGCAATTTTAGATATGCGCCTAGTACGTTTAAGCGGATTGGAACGTGAAAAAATTGAAGCGGAATACCAAGAACTTCTAAAACTAATTGATGAATTAAAGGCGATTTTAGCAGATGAAGCGAAGGTAATTGAAATTATCCGTACAGAAATGACGGAAATTAAAGAACGTTACAATGATACACGCCGTACAGAAATAACTGCCGGCGGTTTAGAAATGATAGAAGACGAAGATTTAATCCCAAGAGAAAACTCAGTACTGACATTGACACATAACGGTTATATTAAACGTTTAGCAGCGAATACATATCGCTCACAAAAGCGCGGGGGCCGTGGTGTACAAGGTATGGGTACGAATGAGGATGATTTCGTTGAGCATTTACTATTTACATCTACGCATGATACGATTTTATTCTTTACTTCAAAAGGTAAAGTTTTCCGTGCAAAAGGATACGAAATTCCTGAATTCGGTAGACAGGCAAAAGGTTTACCAATTGTTAACTTACTGAATATCGATAAAGGTGAACATGTTACTGCAATGATTCGCGTTACGGAATTTAAAGAAGATGCATACTTTATCTTTACAACAAAAACAGGTGTAACGAAACGTACACCAGTAGACCAATTTGCAAATATTCGTACGAACGGTTTAATTGCTATTACATTGCGTGAAGATGATGATTTAATTTCAGTCCATTTAACAGATGGTACGAAAGAAATTATTATCGGTACTCGTGAAGGTATGTTAGTTCGTTTTAAAGAAGACGATATTCGTTCAATGGGTCGTACTGCTGCAGGGGTTAGAGGTATTAAACTTCGTGATGGCGATTATGTAGTTGGTATGGAAATCATTGAACCGGGTCAGGAAATATTAGTTGTTACTGAAAAAGGTTACGGAAAACGTACGCCTGAATCAGAGTACCGTTTACAAAGCCGTGGTGGTTTAGGTCTGAAGACGATGCAAATTACTGATAAGAACGGTAAGATGTGTGCGGTAAAAGCAGTTGATGGTTCAGAAGACATTATGTTAATTACAATTAACGGTATGTTGATCCGCATGGATGTTAAAGATATTTCTGTTATTGGACGAAGCACGCAAGGTGTTCGTTTAATTCGTCTTGCAGATGAAGAAATTGTTGCAACAGTAGCACGTGTGAAAAAAGACGATGATACTGATGAAGACGAATTAGAATTAGAATCAGATTTAGAAGGCGAATCAACTTCTGGAACAGAAGAGTAAATCGAAAAGTAATCTAGTAGGTTTTTACTATCTAGATTACTTTTTTTATTTGTAATTTTTTCTCCAATCGTTATAATAAACTGTGTAATAGTAAAGATTTGTAAGGGATAATTATAATTCTAGATTAGCTAATCTAAGATTTCAATTAAACCTAAATACCTATACTAATGAACTGAAGGGGTTGTGAAGTTGGAAGCAATAGTTATGAGAGCCGAAGAATTACGATTAGGTAAGGTAATTGCAGAAGATATATTTGCCAATACACAATATCCAATCATTTATAAAGATACAAAAGTGAAATCTGAGCATCTGCGTGTAATTGAGCTCTTTAATTTAAAAACAGTTTTAATTTATAACGATATAGAAGAAATCAAGTCAATTGAGACAAATTCTGAAAAGAATCCTTTAACTGTGCCACTGCCGAAGTATATAAGTTTTGAAAATTATTATAATGATGGCATTGTCCAATTGAAAAAAGAATTCTTAAATTGGGCGGCTGGTGGGAAAATTGATCTTACAAAAGTTCGGGGCTTTATGATTCCACTAATAGAAAAAGTATTAGAAGACCGTTCGTACATATACAACATAAATAACTACTCAATACCAAAGGACTACTTATACCATCATTGTATTGCTACGGGATTGATTGCAACGGTTATAGCAAAAAAAATGGGCTTTGAACGTGGCGATACTATTCAACTAGCCATTGCTGGGATGTTAGCGGATAGTGGAATGTCACGCATTCCAGCGCGTATACGAGACAAGAAAAATGCGTTAACATCTTCTGAATTTGAAGAAGTACGAAAACACTCTTTTTATAGTTTTATGTTAGTAAAGAATAATCCTGCTATGAAAGAGGTAATGAAAGAAGCCATCTTCCAGCATCACGAGCGACTAGATGGTAGCGGCTATCCGAATGGAATTCGTAATGGCTCCATTTCCACGTTTGCACAAATTATTGCAGTGGCAGATGTTTTCCATGCGATGACTAGCGAGCGGGTATATCGTTCAAAACAATCTCCTTTTAAGGTAATTGAAATGATTAAAGAAGAAGAGTTTGGAAAGTTTGATATTAAAGTTGTGCAGGCATTAATTGATATCGTCGTTGATTTACCAATTGGAACAAAAATTGAATTATCTAATTTAGAGTTAGGAGAAGTAATGTTTATCAATAAATATTCTCCTACACGCCCGCTAGTAAAATTAACTCGTACGGGAGAGTTGCTGGATCTTGCTACTAATAGAAGCTTCTATATTTCACGTGTCATTACAAAGGATTATTAGATTAAGATTATTTTTGAAGAGAGCTGTTATCCATAGAATGGATACGGCTCTTTTTATATGAAATAAGATATTAAAAACAAATACAACTTTTTTTAAAATAAACTATTGACGCTAGGATTTTACAATGATATTATATTAAGAGTCCTTAAGAGGAAACAATATAAATTATAAAAATTTATTAAAGTGTTGACTTAAGAGGAAAGAAAGTATAGAATTATAAAAGCTGTTAAGCGAGTTATTACTTTTTCAAAAAACTTTCAAAAAGTTGTTGACAAGCAACATAGAGAAATGTTATGATATAAAAGTTGTCACTCGAACAACACAATGAACCTTGAAAACTGAACAAGCAACGTTAATGAAACAAGCTTCTTAAATGAAGCAAACAATAGATTTCAACTTTTAATTAAGTTGAATCGCTAGCAAAGCAAATGAGCTTTCAAACTACTTTTATGGAGAGTTTGATCCTGGCTCAGGACGAACGCTGGCGGCGTGCCTAATACATGCAAGTCGAGCGGATGATGAGAGAAGCTTGCTTCTCTCTGATTTAGCGGCGGACGGGTGAGTAACACGTGGGTAACCTACCTTATAGATTGGGATAACTCCGGGAAACCGGGGCTAATACCGAATAACACTTTTAAACACATGTTTGAAAGTTGAAAGACGGTTTCGGCTGTCACTATAAGATGGACCCGCGGCGCATTAGCTAGTTGGTGAGGTAACGGCTCACCAAGGCAACGATGCGTAGCCGACCTGAGAGGGTGATCGGCCACACTGGGACTGAGACACGGCCCAGACTCCTACGGGAGGCAGCAGTAGGGAATCTTCCACAATGGACGAAAGTCTGATGGAGCAACGCCGCGTGAGTGAAGAAGGATTTCGGTTCGTAAAACTCTGTTGCAAGGGAAGAACAAGTAGCGTAGTAACTGGCGCTACCTTGACGGTACCTTGTTAGAAAGCCACGGCTAACTACGTGCCAGCAGCCGCGGTAATACGTAGGTGGCAAGCGTTGTCCGGAATTATTGGGCGTAAAGCGCGCGCAGGTGGTTCCTTAAGTCTGATGTGAAAGCCCCCGGCTCAACCGGGGAGGGTCATTGGAAACTGGGGAACTTGAGTGCAGAAGAGGATAGTGGAATTCCAAGTGTAGCGGTGAAATGCGTAGAGATTTGGAGGAACACCAGTGGCGAAGGCGACTGTCTGGTCTGTAACTGACACTGAGGCGCGAAAGCGTGGGGAGCAAACAGGATTAGATACCCTGGTAGTCCACGCCGTAAACGATGAGTGCTAAGTGTTGGGGGGTTTCCGCCCCTCAGTGCTGCAGCTAACGCATTAAGCACTCCGCCTGGGGAGTACGGTCGCAAGACTGAAACTCAAAGGAATTGACGGGGGCCCGCACAAGCGGTGGAGCATGTGGTTTAATTCGAAGCAACGCGAAGAACCTTACCAGGTCTTGACATCCCGGTGACCACTATGGAGACATAGTTTCCCCTTCGGGGGCAACGGTGACAGGTGGTGCATGGTTGTCGTCAGCTCGTGTCGTGAGATGTTGGGTTAAGTCCCGCAACGAGCGCAACCCTTATTCTTAGTTGCCATCATTCAGTTGGGCACTCTAAGGAGACTGCCGGTGATAAACCGGAGGAAGGTGGGGATGACGTCAAATCATCATGCCCCTTATGACCTGGGCTACACACGTGCTACAATGGACGATACAAACGGTTGCCAACCCGCGAGGGGGAGCTAATCCGATAAAATCGTTCTCAGTTCGGATTGTAGGCTGCAACTCGCCTACATGAAGCCGGAATCGCTAGTAATCGCGGATCAGCATGCCGCGGTGAATACGTTCCCGGGCCTTGTACACACCGCCCGTCACACCACGAGAGTTTGTAACACCCGAAGTCGGTGAGGTAACCTTTATGGAGCCAGCCGCCGAAGGTGGGATAGATGATTGGGGTGAAGTCGTAACAAGGTAGCCGTATCGGAAGGTGCGGCTGGATCACCTCCTTTCTAAGGATTATTTCGGAATCATTCTCATGGAGATTGAAACATTAACGTTTGCTGTTCAGTTTTGAAGGTTCATTCTTAATTGAATGAGATACTTCAAAACTTCGTTCTTTGAAAACTGGATAAAACGACATTGAAAGCAATAAAACAAATTTCTATTTTATAGAAATGTAACAAGTCAAGCAATTGACGTGTAAACTTAAATCTTGGATTTTATCCAAGTGTTAACTTTTGGTTAAGTTAATAAGGGCGCACGGTGGATGCCTTGGCACTAGGAGTCGATGAAGGACGGCACTAACACCGATATGCCTCGGGGAGCTGTAAGTAAGCTTTGATCCGGGGATTTCCGAATGGGGGAACCCACTATCTTTAATCGGATAGTATCTACACGTGAATACATAGCGTGATGAGGACAGACGCAGGGAACTGAAACATCTAAGTACCTGCAGGAACAGAAAGAAAATTCGATTCCCTGAGTAGCGGCGAGCGAAACGGGAAGAGCCCAAACCAAAGAGCTTGCTCTTTGGGGTTGTAGGACACTCTATACGGAGTTACAAAAGAATGAGTTAGACGAAGCGACTTGGAAAGGTCCGCGAAACAAGGTAAAAGCCCTGTAGTCAAAAGTTCATTCCCTCCAGAGTGTATCCTGAGTACGGCGGAACACGTGAAATTCCGTCGGAATCCGGGAGGACCATCTCCCAAGGCTAAATACTACCTAGTGACCGATAGTGAACCAGTACCGTGAGGGAAAGGTGAAAAGCACCCCGGAAGGGGAGTGAAATAGATCCTGAAACCGTGTGCCTACAAGTAGTTAGAGCCCGTTAATGGGTGATAGCGTGCCTTTTGTAGAATGAACCGGCGAGTTACGATTACGTGCGAGGTTAAGTTGAGAAGACGGAGCCGCAGCGAAAGCGAGTCTGAATAGGGCGAATTAGTACGTGGTCGTAGACCCGAAACCAGGTGATCTACCCATGTCCAGGGTGAAGGTGAGGTAACACTCACTGGAGGCCCGAACCCACGCACGTTGAAAAGTGCGGGGATGAGGTGTGGGTAGCGGAGAAATTCCAATCGAACCTGGAGATAGCTGGTTCTCTCCGAAATAGCTTTAGGGCTAGCCTCGTGATTGAGAATACCGGAGGTAGAGCACTGTTTGGACTAGGGGGGCATCTCGCTTTACCGAATTCAGACAAACTCCGAATGCCGGATATTTATACACGGGAGTCAGACTGCGAGTGATAAGATCCGTAGTCAAGAGGGAAACAGCCCAGACCACCAGCTAAGGTCCCCAAGTAATCGTTAAGTGGAAAAGGATGTGGCGTTGCTTAGACAACCAGGATGTTGGCTTAGAAGCAGCCATCATTTAAAGAGTGCGTAATAGCTCACTGGTCGAGTGACGCTGCGCCGAAAATGTATCGGGGCTAAACGATTCACCGAAGCTGTGGATGCATACTTTGAGTATGCGTGGTAGGAGAGCGTTCTAATAGCGTTGAAGTCAGACCGGAAGGACTGGTGGAGCGATTAGAAGTGAGAATGCCGGTATGAGTAGCGAAACATGGGTGAGAATCCCATGCACCGTATGACTAAGGTTTCCTGAGGAAGGCTCGTCCGCTCAGGGTTAGTCGGGACCTAAGCCGAGGCCGATAGGCGTAGGCGATGGACAACAGGTTGATATTCCTGTACCACCTCCTCACCGTTTGAGAAATGGGGGGACGCAGTAGGATAGGGTAAGCACGCCGTTGGTTGCGCGTGTTCAAGCAGTAAGGCGTGTATGTAGGCAAATCCGCATACTTTAACGTTGAGCTGTGATGACGAGCTCTTATGAGCGAAGTTCCTGATTTCACACTGCCAAGAAAAGCCTCTATCGAGGTGAGAGGTGCCCGTACCGCAAACCGACACAGGTAGTCGAGGAGAGAATCCTAAGGTGTGCGAGAGAACTCTCGTTAAGGAACTCGGCAAAATGACCCCGTAACTTCGGGAGAAGGGGTGCTTCTTTGGGTGCATAGCCTAGAGAAGCCGCAGTGAATAGGCCCAGGCGACTGTTTAGCAAAAACACAGGTCTCTGCAAAACCGTAAGGTGACGTATAGGGGCTGACGCCTGCCCGGTGCTGGAAGGTTAAGAGGAGCGGTTAGCGCAAGCGAAGCTGTGAATTGAAGCCCCAGTAAACGGCGGCCGTAACTATAACGGTCCTAAGGTAGCGAAATTCCTTGTCGGGTAAGTTCCGACCCGCACGAAAGGCGTAACGATCTGGGCACTGTCTCAACGAGAGACTCGGTGAAATTATAGTACCTGTGAAGATGCAGGTTACCCGCGACAGGACGGAAAGACCCCGTGGAGCTTTACTGTAGCCTGATATTGAATTTTGGTACAACTTGTACAGGATAGGTAGGAGCCAGAGATCCCGGAGCGCCAGCTTCGGAGGAGGCGTCGGTGGGATACTACCCTGGTTGTATTGAACTTCTAACCCATGCCCCTTAGCGGGGTAGGAGACAGTGTCAGGCGGACAGTTTGACTGGGGCGGTCGCCTCCTAAAGAGTAACGGAGGCGCCCAAAGGTTCCCTCAGAATGGTTGGAAATCATTCGAAGAGTGTAAAGGCATAAGGGAGCTTGACTGCGAGACCTACAAGTCGAGCAGGGTCGAAAGACGGGCTTAGTGATCCGGTGGTTCCGCATGGAAGGGCCATCGCTCAACGGATAAAAGCTACCCCGGGGATAACAGGCTTATCTCCCCCAAGAGTCCACATCGACGGGGAGGTTTGGCACCTCGATGTCGGCTCATCGCATCCTGGGGCTGTAGTCGGTCCCAAGGGTTGGGCTGTTCGCCCATTAAAGCGGTACGCGAGCTGGGTTCAGAACGTCGTGAGACAGTTCGGTCCCTATCCGTCGTGGGCGTAGGAAATTTGAGAGGAGCTGTCCTTAGTACGAGAGGACCGGGATGGACACACCGCTGGTGTACCAGTTGTCTTGCCAAAGGCATCGCTGGGTAGCTATGTGTGGACGGGATAAGTGCTGAAAGCATCTAAGCATGAAGCCCCCCTCAAGATGAGATTTCCCATTACGCAAGTAAGTAAGACCCCTGAAAGACGATCAGGTAGATAGGTTCGAGGTGGAAGTGCGGTGACGCATGCAGCTGACGAATACTAATCGGTCGAGGACTTAACCACATTTTATTGCACAACTCAATGAAACGTTTATCCAGTTTTGAAAGAATGATTCTTTCTACAGGTTTCGTAAGAAGCCCTATAGTGAAGTGATGATGGCAAAGAGGTCACACCCGTTCCCATACCGAACACGGAAGTTAAGCTCTTTAGCGCCGATGGTAGTTGGGGGCTTCCCCCTGTGAGAGTAGGACGTCGCTTCGCACTTTTAAAACCACTGAATTTTTCAGTGGTTTTTTTGTATAAAAATATTCAATAAAGAGCTCACTTTTCAGAAGTCTAAAATTCTTTTTACTAAATAAAGGTATATTACAAAAAAATAGAAACTTATAAAGGTCGTTATAGCTAATATTTGAAGTAAAGAATTATATTATAAAAAGTTTATTAAAGGAAAAGATAAAGCAGAAGTAAAAATAAAATTATAATAAAACGGTAAAAATTATTAAAATAATCAACTGAGGTAATATTCCGAATTATTTTATTTTTCATGTAATCTTGACAGTCGTGGTCGACGTTGATAACCTTACAATAATATTCTTTTCTAAATAGGAGGCATACTTAAAAATGTGGGAAACAAAATTTGCTAAAGAAGGTTTAACATTTGATGATGTATTATTAGTGCCAGCACACTCAGAAGTATTACCAAAGGATGTTAATTTATCTGTAAATCTTACTAATAATATTAAGTTAAACATTCCAATGATTTCTGCCGGTATGGATACTGTAACAGAAGCAAAAATGGCAATTGCAATGGCTCGTCAAGGTGGACTTGGTATTATTCATAAGAACATGAGTATTGAAAAGCAAGCAGAAGAAGTAGAAAAAGTAAAACGCTCTGAAAATGGTGTTATTACTAATCCCTTTTTCTTAACACCTGAGCACCAAGTATTCGATGCAGAACATTTAATGGGCAAATACCGCATTTCAGGTGTTCCTATTGTGAACAACATGGAAGATCAAAAGTTAGTTGGGATTATTACAAACCGTGACCTACGTTTTATCTCTGATTATTCATTAAAAATTGATGATGTTATGACAAAAGAGGATTTAATTACGGCAGCTGTTGGGACAACTTTAGCAGAGGCCGAAGAAATTCTTCAACAATATAAAATCGAAAAGTTACCTATTGTAGATGAAGATGGAAAACTTACAGGTTTAATTACGATTAAAGATATCGAAAAGGTGATTGAATTCCCTAATGCAGCTAAAGACAGCCATGGACGTTTAGTTGTAGGTGCCGCAGTAGGTGTTTCTAAAGATACAATGGTACGCATTGCTAAGCTAGTGGAAGCACAGGTTGATATTGTAGTAATTGATACAGCACACGGTCATTCACAAGGTGTATTAAATACTATTAAAGATATCCGTGCCGCATATCCGAATTTAGACATCATTGCAGGTAATGTAGCAACAGCTGAAGGTACACGTGCTTTATTTGAGGCAGGAGCAGATGTTGTAAAAGTGGGAATTGGTCCTGGTTCTATTTGTACTACTCGTGTTGTGGCAGGCGTTGGTGTACCTCAAATTACAGCTATTTATGATGCTGCTTCAGTAGCACGTGAAGTTGGTAAAACGATTATTGCTGATGGTGGTATTAAGTATTCAGGAGATATCGTAAAAGCTTTAGCTGCAGGTGGTCATACTGTCATGTTAGGTTCATTATTGGCGGGGACTTCTGAATCTCCGGGAGAAACAGAAATTTTCCAAGGACGTCGCTTTAAAGTATATCGCGGTATGGGTTCACTTGGTGCAATGGAAAAAGGTTCAAAAGACCGTTACTTCCAAGAAGATGCGAAGAAGTTAGTTCCTGAGGGAATTGAAGGACGTCTACCTTATAAAGGGCCTCTAGCAGATACAATTCACCAGTTAGTTGGTGGTGTACGTGCTGGAATGGGTTACTGTGGTGCTCCGGATTTAGCTGAATTACGTGAAAAATCACAGTTCATTAAAATGTCAGGTGCAGGCTTACGTGAGTCACACCCACATGATGTACAAATTACAAAAGAATCACCAAACTATTCTTTACAATAAGTTCTATGCAACTTTTGAACGCTACTATCGTCAAATTGAGATAGTAGCGTTTTTTTATTAAGAAGAGCACACATTAGACTACTTATGTATGATAAAATGTCGTTAGAGAATAAAATTTTGGAGGTAGCTTTGTGAAGATAGTAAGTAAACAAATGGTATTAAGCTTCGTCTTAATCCCAGTGTTAATATTCAGTATGTTGGCGATGGCCGTACCTGCTCCAACGAATGCAGAGACGGATTTAGGATTAACGGTAGATGCAGCGATATTAATTGATGCAGATACTGGTAAGATTTTATATGAGCAAAATGCAGAAACTGCACTAGGTATCGCAAGTATGACGAAAATGATGACGGAATACTTATTACTAGATGCAATTAAAGAAGGATCGATTACTTGGGATCAACAATATAATGTAACAGAGTATACATATAAAGTTTCTCAAAACCGTTTATTAAGTAATGTACCTTTGCGTGCGGATGGTACGTATTCAATTAAAGAATTATATGAAGCGATGGCTATTTATTCTGCCAATGCAGCAACAATTGCAATTGCTGAAACAATTGCAGGGACAGAAAAAGAATTTTTAAAGCTTATGAATAAAAAAGCAGAAGAACTTGGTTTGGAAAATTATAAATTTGTAAACTCTACGGGGTTAAATAACTCTGATTTATTGGGGATGCACCCAGAAGGTACAGGGGAAAATGATGAAAATGTGATGCCAGCCCGTTCTGTGGCAAAGTTAGCGTATCATTTGCTGAAGGATCATCCTGATATGCTAGAAACAGCAAAAATCCCGAAAAAAGTCTTCCGTGAAGGAACTTCGGATGCAATTAACATGTCAAACTGGAATTTCATGCTTCCAGGTCTTGTCTATGCATATGAAGGAGTAGACGGTTTAAAAACTGGTACTACTGATTTTGCGGGTCATACGTTTACGGGTACAGCAAAACGTGGGGATACACGTTTAATTGCAGTAGTAATGAAGGCTGTAGATTCAAAAGGTGTAGGCTCTTATAAGGCGCGTTTTGATGCAACAAGGAAGCTATTTGATTATGGATTTGGTCAATTTTCAAAAGTAGAACTTGTTCCAGCAAATTACACATTTGAAGGAAAGAAATCACTTCCTGTAACAAAAGGGAAAGAAGAAGCTGTAAATATAGCAGTAAAAGAACCTATTTCAGTGATGGTAAAAACGTCTGAAAAAGATTTATATATTCCGACACTAATGTTAACAACAGAAGAACTGGAAGCTGGTGTTGAGAAGAACCAAGTAGTAGGTCAAGCTGTGGTTAATATTTCACAAGGAATGGATTATGGCTATATTGACGGCTCTAAAATTGTAGCAGAAGTGGTAACAACGGATGCTGTAGAACGTGCAGGAAAAATAGCACTGTTCTTCCAGGGTATTGGAAGCTTCTTTGCTAATTTATGGAGCGGTGTATTTGGTTTTGCGAATGGATTAATTAAATAAATATGTGATGCCTTTTTATAAGAAAAATCTTATAGAAAGGCTTTTTTTTATACAAAAACAGAATTTTCGAATGGGACAATTTGTAGATGGAGCATGCCATACATACATTGTTGTTATGGAGGGATAATTATGTGTGGGATTTCAGGCTGGATTGATTACTCGAAAAATCTGGTAGATAATGAATTACTTATAAAGAAGATGACAAGAACGCTTTTACATCGTGGTCCGGATAGTGAGGGGTATTTTGTGAGCAAGCATGCCTTACTAGGACATAAAAGGCTCGCAATTATTGACTTAGTCACAGGTGACCAACCAATGACTAGAGGGAATTTTACGATTGTTTACAATGGAGAAGTTTATAATGCCAATGAAATTCGTGAACAGCTCATTAAACGAGGATATACATTCCATACCACATCCGATACGGAAGTTATTTTAATTGCGTATTGTGAATGGAAAGAGGGATGTGTGGACTATTTGAATGGGATATATGGTTTTGCTATATGGAATGCAGAGGAGCAATCTTTATTCTTATGTCGTGACCGTTTAGGAGTTAAGCCATTATTTTACTATGAATATGAAGATGGCATATTATTTAGCTCTGAAATTAAAGGAATCTTGGCACACCCTGCAGTAAAGCCGCAAGTCGATATAGAAGGGCTGGCGGCGTTATTTAGTTTAGGACCTTCTCGAATAATCGGTAATGCCATATTTAAAGGAATTAAGGAAATAAAACCGGCATATGCCATGACTGTTCGTAAAGAGGGCAAAAAGAGCTGGAAATATTGGGATATAGTAAGTAAACAACATGAACAGTCAGAGGAAGAAACAATAGATAAAGTACGGGAGCTTGTAACGAAGGCAATTGAACGCCAACTAATAAGTGATGTACCTATTAGTACAATGCTTTCGGGAGGGCTAGATTCAAGTATTATAACGGCTGTAGCAGCTGAACAACTTGCCAAAGAAAATAAAACATTATCGACATATTCCGTAGCGTATGAAGAAAATGACCAACACTTTCAGGAAAACTCATTTCAAACATCTCAGGATGAATTTTGGATTGGGAAGATGCAACAAGCATTTCAAACCAATCATAAGCAAGTTACCCTTACTCAGGAAGATTTAGTTGAAAGCTTACAGCATGCCATGATATTGAAAGATATGCCGAGTATGGCCGATATTGATAGTTCGCTTTATTTGTTCTGTAAAGAGATGAAAAATGAACATACGGTAGCTTTATCAGGTGAGTGTGCAGATGAAGTATTTGGTGGATATCCATGGTTTTATGGTGAAAAATCAGAAAGTCTGTTTCCATGGTTAAGATCAACAAATGAGCGGGAACAGCTATTTAAACCAGAATGGCAAAAACGGCTACAGTTGCCTCAGTTTATGCAAAATACTTATGAAGAAGCAATCAAGAATATGCCTCAATTTATAGGTAGTAAAGAGGAAAAAGAACGCCAGCAATTATTTTATTTAAATAATTTATTCTTTATGCAAACCTTGTTGGAAAGAAATGATCGAATGACAATGGGAGCGAGTATGGAGGTGCGTGTTCCGTTTGCTGATCATACGATTATAGAATACGTATGGAATATTCCATGGGAAATGAAAAACAGTGGTGGCAAAGAAAAGGGGATTTTACGGGAGGCTTTCTCCTCTCTTTTACCGAAAGAAGTAGTGGAGCGTAAAAAAAATCCATACCCAAAAACATATCATCCAAAATATACTGAACTTGTGCATCAACGTTTACAGCAAATTTTGCAACAGAAGGATTCAGTATTATATGAGTTATTCGAGCATGACCAATTAAAGCGTCTACTCGCTACAAATGGTCAGTCATTTCAGATTCCATGGTTTGGTCAGTTAATGGCCGGTCCACAATTAATTGCCTACTTAATTCAAGTGCATGATTGGGTAGAACATTACCGAATTGATATTATTTCAACATAAAGAAAGACGTTCTTAATTTAGAACGTCTCAAAGGTTGGGTTTAGTTTACTGATTTTCTGGAGATATTCCAAATGGCCATTAGTTCATGAATTTGATGTTCTATTTCATGGATTTGTAAATTTCCAAAACCTAGTAAAAATGTCCGTTTAGAGTATGATTGCTCTGTTAGATAATAGTTGGAAAGAGGCAAAATATTAATATGATGCTGTAAGGCAATTTGTTGAAGCGCCAATTCAGATTGATCATGAAGAAAGGCTATTAATATATTCGTACCTGCTGCATCTCCAGATATAGATATTTGTGGATAATAATTTGAAAAAATCTCAATACATTTATCGTGCTTCTTACGATAAATTTTCCGCATACGATTTAAGTGTTTTGCAAAATGCCCGTCTTCCATAAACTTTGCTAAAATATGCTGTTCAAACCGAGGAACAGTAGAAGAATAGTAATTAAAATGCTCTTGATAGCGTTTAATAAGTGATGGGGGTAATACGAAATAGGCAACGCGTAATGATGGCATAAGGGATTTCGTAAAAGTACTCAAGTAAATAACGCGATCGTTTTGATCCATACCCCGTAATGCCGGAATTGGCTTTCCAATATAACGAAACTCACTATCGTAATCATCCTCAATTATAAAACGATTAGGTGCTTTAGCTGCCCAATTCAATAGCTGAGTACGCCGGTTGGCAGACAGTACTGCCCCAGTCGGGAATTGGTGAGATGGAGTAACATAAACAACATTTGCATTCGTTTTCTGCAATTGTTCCACAACAATTCCGTCTGAATCAACGGAAATTGGAATAGCGAGCTGACTTAGTTGATGCCTTGGTATTGGTGAATAGCCTGGATTTTCAAAGGCTAGTAGGAAATCATCGTCTAATATTTTTAAAATCATGGGCAGGAGCTGTTCGGTTCCGGAGCCAATCACGATTTGTTCCGGCTGGCACGCTATCCCCCGGGACTGATGAAGATAGTTTGAAATTTCGATTCGTAATGCCAGCTCACCTTGACGTTCGCCAGTTTGCAGTAAATGTTTGAATGGCTTATCTAGAACATCTTTGGCATATTTTCGCCATGTTGTAAACGGGAATGCATCCTCGTCAATTTTTGCAGAGGAAAAGTCAATTTTATACTCCGTTTGCTGAGCTACATTCTTAAAGTTAACATCCATTACGGAATTTTTACGATAAGGCAATGAATCAATTTCTTCTACAAAATAGCCAATGCGAGGTTTTGACATAATATATCCTTCCGCTAACAGCTGAGCATAGGCCAGTTCAACAGTTGTTTGGCTAATATTGAAAAATTCCGCCAGTTCCCGTTTAGAAGGTAGGCGAGTTCCTACAACCAGTTGGTTATTTGTAATCGCATCTTTTATACCGATATATAGCTGTTCGTAGAGTGGAATAGAATGTTCTTTTTTTAGTTGAAAGAAAAGCATATTAAAGTACCTCCTTTTGTGACCTTTAAGAAAAATAAAAATATATTAATTTCAATAATGTCAGAAAAGTATAGCACATCGGCAATTATTTCTGAATGTTTTAGGGAAAACTTGCATTGATGTACTGTTTATAGTACAGTATGGTTAAATTTATAAATGAATTCGATGATAGGAAGTAGTAGCAAGCAAGTTTTTTTTAGAGAGTCAGCGGGTGGTGAAAGCTGATAAAAGCACTTGTGAATCCGTCCTTGAGATGCTTTTTCCGAAAACTAACAAGTAGGTAGAAGCCGGCTTACCAGAGTCGTTAATTGTTAAGAGGAATAGATTTTAGATCTATTCAATTAGGGTGGCAACGCGGGTAGCTCTCGTCCCTTTCATAGGGATTGAGGGCTTTTTTGTATTCACTTTACTAATACATTAATGCGTTAAAGTGCTCGGGATCATCATTCATAAACTTTAGGAGGAAAAATTATGTTAGACATTAAGCGTGTCCGAGACAATTTTGAAGAAGTAAAACGTATGCTTCTTACACGTAACGAAGATTTAGGGAATCTGGACAACTTTGAAAACCTAGATACAAAGCGTCGTGAGCTAATTGCCAAAACAGAAGTATTAAAGGCTGAGCGCAATAAAGTATCTGAGCAAATTTCTGTTATGAAGCGCAACAAGGAAGATGCAACAGAAGTAATTGCCCGTATGCGTGAAGTAGGCGATGAGATTAAAGCTTTAGATGCTGAGTTAAATGGCATTGAAGAAGAGTTTAAAGATATGATGATGCGTTTGCCGAATATCCCGCATGAGTCAGTACCAGTTGGAACAGAAGAGGATGACAATGTAGAGGAATACACTTGGGGCACTGTACCAACATTTGACTTTGAAACAAAGGCACACTGGGATATTGCGAAAGAGCTAGATATCGTGGATTTTGAGCGCGGAGCAAAAGTTACAGGAAGTCGTTTCTTATTTTATAAAGGGTTGGGTGCACGTTTAGAGCGCGCTTTACTGAACTTTATGATGGATCTTCATTCAGATCAACATGGCTATACGGAAATGTTGCCACCGCAAATTGTTAACCGCGATTCATTAACGGGCACAGGTCAATTACCGAAGTTTGAAGAAGATGTATTTAAATTAGTTCGTGAAGAAGATGAGATGGATTATTACCTGATTCCAACTGCTGAAGTGCCGGTAACAAACTACTACCGTGATGAAATTTTATCAGCAGACATGCTGCCACAAGCATTTTCAGCATACAGCGCTAACTTCCGTTCAGAAGCAGGATCTGCGGGTCGTGATACACGTGGATTGATCCGTCAGCATCAATTCAATAAAGTTGAGTTAGTACGCTTTGTGAAACCGGAAGAATCTTATGAGCAATTGGAAATTTTAACTGGTCATGCTGAAAAGGTATTACAACTTTTAGGTTTGCCATACCGCAAATTAAAAATGTGTACAGCAGATTTAGGTTTCACAGCTGCGAAGAAGTACGATTTAGAAGTATGGATTCCGGCACAAAACATGTACCGCGAAATTTCTTCATGTTCAAACTTTGAAGATTTCCAAGCACGTCGTGCCAATATTCGTTTCCGTCGTGAAGCAGGCGCAAAACCGGAATTCGTTCACACGTTAAACGGTTCAGGTCTAGCAATTGGCCGTACAGTAGCAGCAATTCTGGAAAATTACCAACAAGAAGATGGTTCTGTAGTCGTTCCCGACGTTTTACGTCCATATATGGGTGGCCTAGAAATGATTACGGCGAAATAATTAAATTTTAATTTGAAAGTGTGTTGAATCTAATAAATTCAGCACACTTTTTTCATTTGCAAACAAATATATTATTTAGTAATTAGTTTTACAAAGGTAGAATATTTTGTTATATTCGAGAAAATAGTATACTCAATGCAATGTTCAAAGAATAATAGAGTTTACTGACTCATAACATTATTTTCAGCAGTTACATCAAAATTAATTTTCATAAAACCCTCTATATATACACAGTTATTTTCACTTCAATAATTCCAATATTATCTTGCCTAATACTCTCTTTTTTAATAACACCTCAGTTCCAACAAAAATTATAAAGCCTTAAATGAATCAAGTAATCTCACAGGAGGATGAGTGAACGAATGGAATACATTAAAGTTTCATATGAATATGAAGAGAAAATTGCGATTGTCACGTTAAACCGACCTGAAATGCGCCATGCCTTTAATACGGAGATGGCTAAGGAGCTGCTCAATGTATTTCAGTCTCTGAATGAGCAGCTAGTACGTGTCGTTATTTTAACTTCTTCTACTGTAGATGCCTTTTGTTCAGGCGCAGATTTAAAAGAACGTAAGGGGATGAGCGATTCACAATGGACAGAACAGCATCATTTATTTGAGCAAATGTTTCAGGCTGTAGCCAATTGTAAGCAACCTACAATAGCTGCAATAAACGGCTATGCACTTGCGGGGGGATTTGAGCTCGTCTTAAATACGGATTTAATAATCGCCGGCAGAAACACTAAAGTAGGATTGACTGAGGTTACTCGAGGAATAATGCCTGGCGGAGGGGGTGCGCGATTATTACCAAAACGTGTACCGCTTCATATTGCAAAGGAATGGCTATTTACAGGCCGAATTGTTCCAGTAGAGGAAGCTCAGCAGGCAGGTTTATTTAATGCAGTGGTTGAATCCTCAGATGTGCTGCAAACTGCACTGCAATTGGCCGAAACGATTGCATCTAACGCCCCATTAGGAATTCAAGGAGTAAAGAAAATAGCAGAGATCAGTTCATTAGAAGCATCTGAAGCATTTCGAATCGAAATTGAAACATACAATGAGGTCATTGCTTCAGAGGATCGAATAGAAGGTATCTTAGCCTTTAATGAGAAAAGGAAACCTAATTTTATCGGAAGGTAGGAGGATACTATATGATGCAAACAGAGAATCTCGTATTTCTAGAGGAACTTCGGGAAGCTGTTAGAGCAGTTTGTAAACGTTTTGATGGTACGTATTGGCGGAAGTTAGATGAAATTGACGGTTATCCGACAGAATTTGTGGAAGCTATTACACAGGCAGGTTTTTTAGGGGCTCTAATACCTGAACAATATGGTGGTTCAGGTTTAGGAATATTGGAAGCGTCAGTGATTTTAGAAGAAATTAACCGCTCAGGCGGGAATGCGGGTGCTTGCCATGCCCAAATGTATACGATGGGTACAATTTTGCGGCATGGTTCGCCGGCACAAAAGGAGAAATATTTACCAAAGATTGCGGATGGTACGCTCCGTTTACAAGCATTTGGCGTGACAGAACCAAATACAGGTACGGATACAACAAATTTAAAAACGTTTGCGAAACGTGATGGCGACCATTATATTGTGAACGGTCAAAAGGTATTCATTTCACGTGCAGAACATTCAGATTTAATGATTTTGTTGGTGCGTACAACCCCAAAAGATCAATGTGTTAAAAAGAGTGATGGATTGTCCGTGCTGATTGTGGATTTAAATGAAGCAGTTGGCAATGGCTTGGAAATCCGTCCCATCAAAACGATGATGAACCATGCAACAACGGAATTATTTATTGATAATCTAAAAGTGCCGGTAGAGAACTTAATTGGCGAAGAAGGAAAAGGGTTCAGGTATATTTTGGACGGGATGAATGCTGAGCGAATTTTAATTGCTGCAGAATGTATTGGTGATGGTCGTTGGTTTATTGAACGGGCTACGAATTACGCAAAAGAACGTGTCGTTTTTGATCGACCGATTGGACAAAACCAAGGGATCCAATTCCCGATTGCACAAGCGCACATCCATATTGAAGCTGCAGATTTGATGCGCATAAAAGCAGCAGAACTTTATGATCAGCAGCAAGTTTGCGGGGCAGAGGCCAATATGGCGAAGTTACTTGCGGCAGATGCATCCTGGGAGGCAGCTAATGTAGCGATTCAAACATACGGCGGCTTTGGCTTTGCAGCAGAATATGATATTGAGCGTAAATTTAAAGAGACGCGATTATATCAAGTAGCTCCTATTTCAACGAATTTAATTTTATCATACGTAGGAGAACATATTTTAAAACTTCCTAAATCTTATTGAGGTGAACAACATGCACTTTCCAAATCAAGTAGAAATTATTGAAGTAGGTCCTCGCGATGGTCTACAAAATGAAGCACGCTTTGTTCCAACAGAGGAAAAGAAACAACTAATTAAACAATTATATGAAGCTGGTTTTCAGCGAATCGAAACGGCCTCCTTTGTCCATCCAAAAATAGTGCCACAAATGGCCGATGCACAGGAAATTACATCATTTTGCAATGAGTTAGGGATGAATTATCTTGCTTTAACACCAAATATGAAAGCGCTGGAGCGTGCAATCGAAGCAGGTGTACCACAGATTGCGGTATTTGTTGGGGCAAGCGAGACATTCAATCAAAAAAATATTAAGCGTTCCATTGAAGAGTCTTTAGCAGAATGTAGCGAAATGTTCCGGCATGCAAAGGCTCAGCAGAAGTTTATCCGAGGCTATGTGTCGATGTGTTTTAGCTGTCCGTATGAAGGGGCTATCTCCTATGAGCAAGTAAAGCGAGTCGTTTCACAATTTGTGAGTGATGGGGCTGATGAAATTTCGATTGGAGATACGAATGGACAGGCAAATCCGCGCATTGTGTATGAGCGATTTAGCGCATTGAGAAGAGACTTTCCGGACACAACGTTCGTGGCTCATTTCCATGATACTAACGGCTTTGCCTATGCCAATACCATGGCCGCATTAAATGCGGGAATCGAAAAGTTTGATAGTTCGATCGCGGGGCTTGGCGGCTGTCCATTTTCGCCTGGAGCAACAGGAAATGTAGCGACAGAGAAGGTGGTAGAGCTGTTTGAAGCAATGGGAATTAAGACAAATATTCAGTCTGAAAAATTGAAGGACGTCGGCGCTTTTGCTAGTAATTTAGTTTAAGGAGGGCTGAATCTGAAACCATTACAAGGCATACGTGTCATCGATATGACTACTAATATTTCAGGGCCAACATTAACAATGATTTTGGCCGATTTAGGGGCAGAAGTAATCAAAATCGAAAAGTTGAGTGGCGATGAAGCCCGTAAAATGGAGCCTAAATTTCAGGAAGATGGCGTTTACTTTTTAAATATTAATAGACAGAAGAAATCCATTACCCTTAATTTAAAGGATAATTCTGATTTTGAAAGATTACTGGATTTGATTAAAACAGCCGACGTTTTTGTTGAAAATTACCGGCTTGGTATAGCGCAGAAATTGGGGATTGATTATAAAGCATTGAAGGAAGTGAATCCTCAACTTGTTTATTGTTCACTGACTGCCTATGGACAACATGGCCCTAAAAAAATGTATCCAGGCTATGATGCCATTATGCAGGCTGAAACAGGCATCATGAGTATTACAGGGAGTGAAGAGTTAGCAAGGGTACCCGTTTCATTAATTGACCAAGGAAGTGCCATGTGGGGGGCACTTGGTATTGTATCTGCCATTTTGCAACGTAGTCATACAAATGAGGGGAGCTTTGTTTCAACATCATTGTATGAAACCGGTGTATTTTGGGCGAACTATCATTTGCTTTCAACCAAATTAACAGGTGAAAATCCTGAGAAATTAGGCTCTAATCATGGCGCATTTGCACCCTATGGAGCGTTTCGAACATCAGATGGGGCAATAATGATTGGTATCTCAAACAATAAATTATTTGAAAAACTATGTGAAGTATTGAATAGGCATGAATGGGTTGAAGATCTTCGTTACTGTACCAATGAAGAGCGCGTCAAAAATCGCTCCTTACTGATGGAACAAATAGAAAAAATAACACAAGCGGAAAAAAGCGATGTACTCATTCAGGCACTTGAAAATGGAGGAGTTCCTGTAGCTCAGGTGAAAACGATGCAAGATGTCCTTATAGACCCGCAGCAAATAGAGAATAAACTTATCATACGTCTGCCACATTTACGTGATAAGGAAATGTATGCAACACGTATTCCTCTAACATTTTCAAACTGTGACTTAACACCAACTGTACCTGCGCCAATGCTAGGGGAGCACAATAAGGAAATTTTAGGGAGGGGTAGCATACATGACAATAAGTGAGCAGTTGGCACAATACATTGTGAATGTTCGTTTTGAGGATATATCAGAGGAGGTTGTACACTTTACGAAATTATGTATAGTCGACTATTATTCATCTTTATTGAAAGGCAAAGAAGCGGATCCGGTCCAAATGATGGAGCAAGTGGCGTTAATAATTGGTGGAGAAAAACAGGCAACGGCAGTATCAGGATTGAAAACGAGCATAACAAATGCTGCTTTCATCAATGGTGGGGCGAGCCACGTTATTGAACTGGATGACATTCATAAAGCGTCCATTGTACATGCTGCAACCGTCATTATGCCCGCAGCAATTGCCATTGCCGAGTGGCAGAATTTATCGGGAAAACGGTTAATTGAGGCAATTGTTGTAGGCTATGAAGTGGCGTTTCGTATAGGAGAAACCGTTACTCCTTCCCATTACTACTATTTCCACAATACAGCGACTTGCGGTACTTTTGGCGCGGCAGCAGCTGTGGCTAAATTATTGGATTTATCAAAAGAACAAATTGTCCAAGCATTTGGTTCAGCCGGTACACAAGCTGCAGGGCTATGGGAATTTATTGAGGATGGTGCAATGAGTAAGCAATTACATCCTGGTAAGGCAGCAATGAATGGCATTTTAAGTGCATTGTTAGCACAGCAAGGTTTCACAGGAGCAACAGCCATTCTTGAGGGACGCAGAGGATTTTTTGAAGCAATGAGCGACAAGTACGATGTAACGCGAATGACGGATAAATTAGGGGAGCAATACAAAATTACTGAAAATGCTTTTAAAGTCCATGCATCATGTCGCCATACACATGCCGCAATGGACTTAGCGATTGAACTGTATGAAAAGGTAAAAAATAACGGAATCCATTCTATAAAATCAATTGAAGTAGGTGCCTATCAAGTGGCGCTTGATATTACCGATGCTAAGAATCCCCAAACTATTTATGCCGCGAAATTCAGTATGCAATTTTGTGTTGCTTTAGCATTATTGACTGGTAAAGGCGGTTTTGATGCCTTTAATGCCGATTCTTTGAAGAATCCGTTAATTCGCAGCCTGATGGAAAAGATGGTCGTGTCTGTAGATGAAGACATTCATAGTCAATATCCTCATGAGTGGGGTGCGAAAATTCAAATTCACTGGCTAGAAGGCACAAGTGATGTCATGCAAAGCCAATTTCCAAAAGGAGACCCTGAAAATCCATTAACCGAGCAAGATTTCATTGAAAAATTCAATAGTTTAGTACCACTGGAAGAAACCCACAAGGAAAAAATCATAAATCAACTACTACATTTAGAAACTCTCCAAGTTCAGCAGATCATCCGTACAATACATCCTATCAAACACATTTCAATCGTTTAACAGCTGTGCAATTTTCAGATAAATGAAGGGTGAGTGATCAAAAGCCCTTAACTTTGAAAAAAAAAGCGTTGGATGAATCAATAAAACGTACCGTTACACGTGCCACAATCATTCCGTCTTAAAAAAGAAATATTGAAAGGTGGTGACGGTGGATTCTGCTTGCAATGCTGACAGTAGCAAAGGTCTTTTAAATATAAAACCATACTGGAGGGTACTATGATGTGTAATAAAAAGGTATATGTGCTTGATACAGGGACAATGAAAATGGATAAAAATTATATGATTGCCATGCATAATCCAGCTAGCATTAATAATCCAAATCCACCTGCTGAGTTTGTTGAGTTTCCGGTTTATGCCGTATTGATTGACCATCCAGAAGGGAAAATTTTATTTGATACAGGCTGTAATCCGGACGGAATGGGGAATGACGGGCGTTGGCCAGAGGGAATCCAGCAACTATTCCCTGCATTCCAAAGTGAAGAATGCTATTTAATTAATCGATTAGAACAATTAAAAGTCCGTCCGGAAGATATTAAATATGTTATTGCCTCACATCTGCATTTAGATCATGCAGGCTGTCTGGAGTTATTTACAAATGCAGAAATTATCGTTCATGATACAGAGCTGTCGAACGTAATGAAAACATTTGCGATGACAAGAAATATGGGCGCATATATTTGGGGTGATGTCATGGCATGGATTCAAAAGGAACTGCGCTGGCGTACAATTAAGCCTCATGAAAAGGAAGTGCCTCTTGTAGATGGCATTAAAATTATAAACTTTGGTCCGGGTCACGCATATGGCATGTTGGGCTTACACATCGAACTTCCGGGACATGGAAATGTTTTGCTTGCATCTGATGCCTTATACACAGCAGAGAGCTATGGCCCACCAGTAAAGCCACCAGGTATTTTGTATGATTCTGTTGGCTACAATTCTACCGTTGAAAGAATAAGAGAATTTGCAACGCGCAATGATTCTGAAATTTGGTTTGGACATGACTCGAATCAGTTTAAAACGTTCATCAAATCGACGGAAGGTTACTACGAATAATCAATTCTCCACCCTAAGTAGACATACTTAGGGTGTCACTGTCATAACGGAGGGAAGAACATGCAAAAAATAGGATCTGTACTAAATGGAGAGCACCGTATTCAAGAAGAAAAAACAATGGATGTTTTCAATCCTTATAACGGGGAGCGCATTGCCACAATTGCCTGTGCCTCAATTGAAGATGTAAATGAAGCAATCGAGGTAGCACAGCAAACATTTGAAACTACGATGCGTAAAATGCCCGCCCATGAGCGCAGCCGGATTTTACGGAAGGCTTCCATACTGCTAGAGGAACGCAGCGAACAATTCGCAAAAACTATTTCTATAGAAGCTGGAAAACCAATTAATGAAGCACGCGGGGAAGTGACACGGGCAGTTCAAGTACTGCTATTTGCGAGTGAAGAGGCAAAGCGCTTAGCAGGTGATCAAATACCAATGGACAGTGCGATAGGAGGCGAGCACCAAATTGGTATTGCCAAGCGTATACCTTTAGGTGTAATTGCAGCAATTACACCGTTTAATTTCCCATTAAATCTAGCCTTGCATAAAATAGCTCCTGCTATTGCTGTTGGTAATACTGTGGTGTTGAAACCAGCAGAAAAAACGCCGCTGTCCTCTATTTTGCTTTATGAATTACTGCAGGATGCTGGATTACCTACAGGCGCGTTAAATATACTTCAAGGCCCTGGCACAGAATTAGTAGAACCCTTAGTGAAGCATCCTTTAGTGAAAAAGGTAACCTTTACAGGGAGCGGGAAAGTAGGCTGGCATATCCAAGAACTAGCAGGGAAAAAGCCGGTAACTCTAGAGTTAGGTTCAAATGCACCGAATATTATTTTTGCAGATGCAAATTTAGAGTACGCTGCCTCCACTATTACAATGGCAGGTTTTACATTTGCCGGCCAGGCGTGTGTTTCTGCACAGCGTATTTATGTAGAGCAAGCCGTGTATGAGGAGTTTGCTCAATTACTACAGCAAAAAGTTGAAGCGCTTATTATTGGAGACCCTGCGGAAGAACAAACACAGTTAGGTCCAATGATTACGGAAGAAGCAGCAATTCGCGCAGCAAGCTGGATAGAAGAAGCGGTATCGCAAGGGGCAACAATTCGTACTGGAGGAAAAAGAGACGGGACTGTACTGGAACCAACGATTTTGGAAAATGTAACAAACTCGATGCAAGTTGTTTGTATGGAAGTATTTGCTCCAATGGTTGCATTAATACCGTTTACTGAAGAGAAGGAAGTATTGGTCGCTGCTAATGATTCAGAGTATGGCTTACAAGCGGGTGTGTTTACTTCTGATATTAACCGTGCATTGAAGTTTGCTGAGGAGTTGGAGATGGGGGGCGTATGGATTAATGAATCTTCCGTACGACGTTTTGATCATATGCCATATGGAGGGATAAAAGAGAGCGGTATAGGCAAAGAAGGAATTCGCTATGCAATTGAAGGGATGTCCGATTTGAAATTTATTGGAATTAAGCTTATTTAAGGAGGACCTCATGATGAAAATTCGCTCTGCTGTTTTACGTTCATCAGGTGTAACAAAGCCGTATGCGAAAAGTAAACCAATCCATATAGAAGAAATTGAATTGGATGCCCCCCAGGAAGGCGAAGTATTAATCCAGATTAAAGCGGCAAGTCTTTGTCATTCGGATTTGTCTGTAATTAATGGGAGCCGTCCACGCCCTTTACCAATGGCATTAGGTCATGAAGCAGCCGGTATTGTTAAAGAGGTAGGTCCAGGTGTTGTGAATTTCAAGCAAGGTGACAAAGTAATTTGTGTATTTGTGCCGAGTTGTGGGCGTTGTGTTCCGTGCGCGGAAGGACGTCCAGCCTTATGTGAACCAGGTGCAAAAGCTAACGGAGATGGTACGTTAATTGGTGGCGGAGTACGCCTCCATGCAGGCGATGAAAACATTGGTCATCACGTTGGCGTTTCTGCCTTTTCTGAGTATGCAGTCGTTTCGCAAAATTCGCTTGTGAAAGTAGACGAAGATTTGCCATTTGAAAAGTTAGCGCTTTTTGGTTGTGCCGTTATTACCGGTGTAGGAGCTGTTGTCAATACAGCAAAAGTTCAACTAGGGACAACAGTGGCAGTTGTCGGTTTAGGTGGAATTGGTTTAAGCGCATTGCTCGGGGCAATTACAGCAGGCGCGCGTGAAATCATTGCAATTGATATTAATGAAAAGAAACTGGAGCAAGCAAAGGAATTAGGAGCAACAGCAGTCTTTAACTCACAAGATGCAGATGTGGTGGAACAAGTGAAAGCTTATACAAATGGCGGTGTTGACTATGCCTTTGAAACAGCGGGAGTAGTTCCAGCAATGGAAGTAGCTTATGCAATTACAAAGCGCGGGGGCACAACAACGACAACAGGATTACCTCACCCAGAGCACCAATTTTCGTTTCCCTATGTGACACTCACAGCAGAAGAGAAAACTATAAAAGGTTCTTATGTAGGGAGTTGTGTTCCAATGAGAGATATTCCGCATTATTTGCATATGATGAAATCCGGTAAACTACCAGTGGACCAATTGTTATCCAATATTATTCCTTTGGATGAAATTAATGAGGGCTTTGATTTATTAGCTACAGGGGATAATTCCCGAATCATTATTAAAATGGATTAATCGATGTGGAGATATAAAACGACGAAACAATTATAAGGAAACGTTTCGTCGTTTTTGTATGTTCAGAAGTACATAAAGTACAATCCAAATACTAAAGATAACCCCGGCTAAACTCAATAAGTAACCGGAAGCGCCAAATGCATCATAAAGCCACTGGAGGGGTGTTCCTTTTACTGGTCGATTTAAAAACATAAAATTCGTTTGAAATCGTGCATTGTAATAATAAATAGCTGGTACCGTAATGAGTAAGAGCAACACCGAGCGCCAAATATCCCGGAATGTAGTATGTAGCTGATGCTCTCTGATTAATGGACAAATAAAGGCTACGAGTAAGGCATGAAACACAAAGCTGTGGATGTGTAAAAATCCTCCAACCGGATCTGCTGTCCAACCAGGGAATAATAGAGCAATTGCAGCCCCTGGTAAAGTAAGTGTATAAAGTAGTGTAGCTGATGTTCGGTTTGAAAAGTAAGCATGCCAACCAGTAATAAAAATACCGAGCCCACATAAATGGAGTGGCGGGCTCCAATAGGAATATTGTTTCGTAACAATTAAGTAAATTTGCTTCGTTATTTCCAAAAACAGCAACAGCCAAAAAATTGATTTTTGATAGAGCTGTTGCTGTTTACTAGAAATATAATGATAACCATATATTGAAATAATTAAAAACAAACTAATAAAAATAAGCCATGTTACATGAATGGAATCAAAAATAACAAATCCGCCCACCGTACCACCTACTTTTCTTGTTGTTGTTTACGCAATAATTTCTCTTGATTTTTACGTTCGCGCAAAGCCTTGAAAAAGTCCGTTAAAATTTGGCCACATTCATCTCCTAATATACCTTCTGTAACCTCACATTCATGATTAAACCGTTGATCATTTAATAAACGATATAACGAGTCAACACAACCTGCTTTAATATCACGTGCACCATAAACTATGCGAGGTATGCGTGATTGGAGAATAGCACCTGCGCACATGGGGCAAGGTTCCAATGTTACATACAGTGTTGTTTCCTCTAAACGCCAGCTGCCTATTTTTTTGCAGGCTTCTTGAATTGCCATGCTTTCTGCGTGTGTTAGAGCGTTTTGTGTTGTTTCCCGTAAATTATGTGCCCGTGCAATAATTTCATTTTTATATACAATGACAGCACCGATTGGGACTTCGCCAAGGGCAGCTGCCTTTTTTGCTTCTTCTAATGCCTCTTGCATGTAATAGCGATCGTTATGTTCGCGCATTTATCTATCACTCCTTATATTCAGTTTAGCATGAGTTGAAATGCTTAGGCGACTATAGAATTAATCGTGCTATGATGAAGGAAAAGCTTGAAGGAGTATTATTATGAATTCATTTCAAACAATAGAAGAAGTGAACAGTTATTTTGAAAAGCAGTTGGAGCATTTATATGAAAAGTACACGGCACAATTAGAAACCGTTGAGAAAAATAAATTGCAAATCTATACGACTTTACAATGGCAGTATGAAGAGCAATTAATCGCACTGGAACAACGGAAGCAAAATGAAGAAAATGACCTTAAACAAAATTGTGCTCTTGCAGTGGACAAAATAAAATTACTATTTGAAAATAGAAAACAAATTATCTTAGAAAAATATGAAAGTGACTATAGTGAAGAAGTTAAAGGCTACAAACAAAATAAGGTAGAGTTGCTGGAGCAAATGCAAGCGGAAGAACTTGCAGTATTTAAAAACTATCAGCATCAACAAGTGGAGAAAAGTAGGCGTCTCATAACCGACTTTGAACAGAGGTTGGGTGATTTACATTCTGCGCTTTTCGACATAAGTGAAATATATGAGCAGCAATTTAGTATCCTGGAAGAGAAACATGAGGAGAAGTGTGAATTAATTGAGCAAAAGCGTGATGAAGCTATTGAAAAGCTCCTGGATAGCGAGATAGCATCACAAAACCAGCTCGAGAATCAATTGTTTGAGAAATTACAGGATTTAAATGAAAAAATCGACCAACAGCAAGATACTTTAGAACGGGATTTCATAGAAAAGGAACATTCACTTGAAGAGATGGTGAACACTGAATGTGAAAAGATTGAAGTAGACTATGAACAAAAATGTAATAAAGTATATGAACAACAAGAACAGGCACTTGCTCAATTCGATTGAATGATTCATGTTTGGAACAGCTTTTTTCATGATTTCAGTAAAATAAAATAGTTTGTTTTGTTGTCTATTAGTCATTGTGATAAAATGAAAAGCATTGACTATAAAAAGAGAAGGAGCACTTCTAATGTCTGTGCCATTTATAACAGTAGAAGGTCCGATTGGTGTTGGGAAGACCTCATTATCTAAGGCCGTATCACAAACGTTTGATTATCATTTATTAAAAGAGATTGTAGATGAAAATCCATTTCTAGGTAAGTTTTATGAAGATATTAATGAATGGAGCTTCCAGACCGAAATGTTTTTCCTGTGCAATCGTTATAAGCAATTATCTGATATTCATGAGATTATTGAAGCGCAAGGTCCGGTAGTGGCTGATTATCATATTTTTAAAAATTTAATTTTTGCGAAACGTACTTTAAAGGCGTCAGAATATGAAAAGTACGAATCTATTTATAAAATTTTAACGGCAGATATGCCAAAGCCAAACATGGTCATTTATTTACATGCAAGCTTGGATACTTTAATGAAACGAATTGCGATGCGCGGTCGTGAAGTAGAAAAGAATATCACACGTGAATATATGGAACAACTTTCAAGTGATTATCATGAGTTTATTGGGCATTTTGAAAAGATGCATCCAGAGATTCCTGTTATCTCGCTTAATGGGGATGAGCTTGATTTTGTAAAGAACGAAGAAGATTTACAGTATGTACTACGAGTAGTAGAGGAAAAGTTACAACAAAGGAGTTTGCATCAGAAATGAACTTAAGAGAGAAGTACAATATTCCTGCGAATGCGGTCATTACAATTGCAGGAACAGTTGGTGTCGGGAAATCGACAATGACAAATGCATTATCACAGAGCTTAAATTTCCGCACATCATATGAAAAGGTCGATACAAACCCTTATTTAGATAAATTTTATGATGACTTTGAAAAATGGAGCTTCCATTTACAAATATACTTTTTAGCTGAGCGTTTTAAAGAACAGAAACGTATATTTGAATATGGCGGTGGCTTTATTCAAGACCGTTCTATTTATGAAGATACAGGTATTTTTGCAAAGATGCATTATGACAAAGGCACAATGTCACCAACAGATTATGAGACATATACAAACCTTTTTGATGCCATGGTCATGACACCTTATTTCCCGCATCCGGATTTGCTTGTCTATTTAGAGGGACCGATTGACGATGTCATTGGTCGTATCCAGGAACGTGGACGTGAGATGGAGCAGCAAACGCCTCATACTTACTGGCAGGAAATGCATGGACGCTATGAAGACTGGATTAATAACTTCAATGCGTGCCCTGTATTGCGCATTGATATAAATGACTACGATTTAATGAAAAATCCTGATCAAGTAGAAGACGTTGTAGCACGTATTGGTTATATGCTAGAGCAAACAAGCCATCTAAGAAAATAATGAAAAAAGACTGATTTCTGTATCATGACGGAAATCGGTCTTTCTTTATTTTATTAAAAGAATAATAAAGATGGGAATCATAACAAGAAAAAATACGAAAGAGCTCCATAAAATCTGCTTACCGGTCGACATATTTTTAGGTTTTATACTAATCATTTCATACAATTCATTAACTGCACGTTGTTCTTTTTCAAAAAGTATTTTTTGAAAAGAGGCGTAATTTTCAATATAGGAAGCCGGATTTTCGAAATGAAAGCGAATGGCACGTATATCATCCGTAACATCCTTATCTCCATGAAGATAAGTAATTGTCGGCGCAATTCCCCCTGTTAACTTAGCTGTAACATGTATATCAAAAGTCTTCATTTTATAAACAGTTTCACCAACATCATTTGTTACAACTTCAATGAGTCGATTGTTCATGATTAATCCTCCTTTTAAGTAGTATCAGTATTCCCAATCTGTATAAATTTGTAACGAGTATAAAAAATATTGTAAAAAAAAAGTTATTTCGTTTATGCTAAAAGTGTTTATGAATTTTATGATTTGTAACATTATAGCGAAAAGGGGATGGAAATATGACTTTAAGAATAGTAGAACGATTAGTTGTTTTACCAACGACGGCAATTTCCGATGCAACAGGGGGGCATACGAATGTTGCAGCATCAATTAAACCGCTGGCCGATCATTTTAAAATTGCGGGACGTGCACTAACGGTACGATTACCGGACGGGGAAAACGGGGCTGTTTTGGAAGCGATTAGTCAAGCAGAAAAGGGAGATATTTTAGTTATCGATGCAAAGGGTAATACAAATCGTGCAGTTGCAGGTGATTTCGTCATGCAGCTTGCACAAGGCGTCGGAGTACAGGGATTTGTAGTCGACGGGGTCATACGGGATTTAGCAGCTGCACGAGCTATTAATTTTCCTGTATTTGCATTAGGAACAACAGTAGCAGCAGGCAATAAACATGGCGGTGGTACGGTTGGGGGACCTGTATCAGTAGGTGGAGTAGCCGTTCAAAATGGTGATTATATCGTTGGTGATATTGATGGGGTAATTGTCATTCCACAAAAAGATATCCATCAGATAATAGAAGCTGCAGAAGTAAAAGTGGCAAAGGATGAAGCGCGGGAACATGAAGCTTTACATAATGGCGAAGCATCCATACGAGCTTACTTATCGAAAGTTGTAAAATAAAAAAACGCCGTAGTGTGTTGTATCTCACTACGGCGTTTTCATATCTTTATTTTAAGTTTGCAGCTTGATATTCGGCAAATTGCTTCTCGTCGAAACGTTTTTCCCATTTTGCCATAACAAGTGCAGCTAATGTGTTACCTACTACGTTTACAGCTGTACGAGCCATATCAAGAATACGGTCAATACCTGCGATGAATGCTAAACCTTCAAGTGGAATACCTACAGATCCTAATGTTGCAAGAAGTACTACGAATGATACCCCAGGAACACCGGCAATCCCTTTAGATGTTACCATTAATACAAGCATTAATGTAATTTGTTCTACTATTGAAAGTTCGATACCGTACATTTGAGCAATGAAAAGTGCTGCAATTGCCTGGTAAAGTGTCGAGCCGTCTAAGTTGAATGAGTAACCTGTTGGAATAACGAATGATACGATATCCTTTGGTGCACCCATCTTTTCTGTTTTTAACATAATGCGAGGTAATACTGTCTCTGATGAAGATGTAGAGAATGCCAGTAATAACTCATCTTTAATCATGCGAATTAATTTAAAAATATTAATACCGAAAATACGGGCTGTAATACCCAATACAACAATTACAAAGAAAATCATTGCTGCATATACTAAAATGGCTAATTTACCTAACGGAATAAGGGATTCTACACCGAATTTGGAAACGGTTACACCGATAAGTGCAAATACCCCAACTGGTGCGAATTTCATTACTAAGTTTGTTACCCAGAACATGGCGTCTGCTGTACCTTGGAAGAATGCGAGTACAGGTTTCCCTCGTTCTCCAATGGCTGCTACACCTAAACCGAAAATTACAGAGAAGAAGATAATTGCAAGCATATCGCCTTCAGCCATAGCGTTGATGATATTTTTTGGTACAATATCAACAATGATTTGGAAAGTTCCTTTTGCTTCTTCTTGTTCTGATGTTTCTACATAAGAAGAAATATCTGTTTGCTGCAACTCATTCATATCAATTCCAGCACCTGGTTGGAATAGATTCGCTGCTAATAAACCAACAACAATGGCTACTGTTGTAATAACTTCAAAATAAATAAGTGTTTTACCGCCAAGACGACCTAATTGCTTCATGTCACCAGTTCCGGCAACACCAACGATTAGTGTCGAAATAATAATCGGTACCACGATCATCTTAATTAAGTTTAAGAATATATCGCCAAGTGGCTGTAAATATGATTGTACATTTTCGTCACCAAAGAATACTGCCCCAACGATAACACCAAGTACAAGACCGATTAAAATTTGAGCAGCTAAACTAATTTTTAGCTTTTTCAAAATATAGTTCCCCCTAAAAATTTAGATTCAGGACTAGCCTAAAATTAATTTTATTGCATACCTACAAAATCCGACAAAATCCGACTAATCAACTTTACTAATAATTTCAGAATATAATACTTGAATGAATTTTTTGATATTTACCTTTGCCTTTCGTTGGTCATTATTTTCAATTTGCTTCATCAAATACCGGATATCGGTTAAATCGAAATAGCGGGGAGTATAGTATTCAAATTCAGAGTTTGTATAGTCGACAATTCCCATATTGGCTAAGTTAATCATGGCAGCTAATATCGTTCGACGCACACGCTGTTCTATCGCTTTACTCTCTTTTAAAATGTCATCGGGTGTATTTTTCGTCAGCATTGCTACACGTTCATAGACCTCTTTTAACGGAGGGAGGGGAGCGATTTTATGCTTTTCAATTAACAGTTGTTCAATTATTTTAATAATATCCTCACTGCCAACTTCAGCGACAATCCCCATATCATTTAAGATGGACTGTATATGTTCGCGTGTTGTTTTTTTAGTATGAGTCACTTCTGTAATATTAAAATTTGTTAAAGATTGGCGGATAACTTCAAGAGAATTTTTCAATAAATATTGCTCTGTCGTCCGTTTTAAGACCATTTGCACTTCAACTTTGTTAATAGGTTTATGGATGAAAAATTCAATCCCTTTTGAATAGCCATCTGCCACCATTTCTTTATTGACCACTTGCGAAATCATAATAAAGTGGCCTTTAAATCCATTTTGCAAAAGGCGTTCAATTGTTTCAATACCATCCAACTTAGGCATTAATAGATCGATTAATACGAATTCCGGTTGCATCATTAAAATTTGAGGAATTGCATCAAGACCGTTTTTTGCCTCTCCGATGACAGTCCCAAGTTCACAGTCGTTGATAATATTACTAAGCATCGCCCGACTTGCACGGTCGTCATCTACTATAAAATAACGCATTAGAAAATCTCCTTTTGAATATTTTTAGAAGGAATTTGTACAATAAAGCAAGTTGAAGTGTCACTCGTTATGTGAATTTTTCCTTCTAGGTTTTCGACAATTGTTTTTGTATGAGACAGACCAATTCCTGTGGAGCCTTGTCCTTGTTCATTGAATTTCGATGTATAGCCTGGATCGAATATAACAGGAATAAGTGATTCTTCGATGCCAATGCCATTGTCTTCTACGATAAAAGTTGTCGTTTCTTTTTCGACCGTAACACTTACCGTAACAAACCCGCTTTTTTCAATTGCTTCTACGGCATTTGCCACTAAATTATTTAAAATAGCAAAAAGGGCAATATGCTTTTTTGTTACAAAATCTTCTGGACATATTAGTGTAAACGAAATAGATTTATTTAAATATTTTGCGTAGCTTTCATTAGCTTCTACAATAAAAGCTAAAATATCCGTTAATAAGAATTTGGATGGATAATTTTGATTTGTAATTTTTGAAAGACCTGCATAAATGCGCTCATGATCCTTTTTAACCTCATGAATTTCTTGGGCAATATATAAAGCTTCTAACGCATGCTTTTCTTCGGTTGTTTTTAGCTTTTTATAAAGCTGATAACTATTTGCGGTAAGTTGTTCAATTTGATTCATTGTCTTTTGTAAATAGAGTGCTTCAACATATAAATCGGAATGAATGGTCATCAGTTGCTTTAACTGCTTTTTCTGTTCCGACATAGTAATAATGCTATAGATACCGACAACGAAAAAACTACGTAATAATCCAACTACGCTAAACAGTAAGAAAGAAATAACTAACGTTTCTTGATCAGAGGCAAGGAGTATTTCCGTTAAAATATACTCGACCATATTGGAAACAACCTCAAATAATGCGCCTAATAAACCAAGAATAAACGGTTGTTTTTTTATTTCATCCAATGCAATTAGTTTAAAGCATAGCGCAAAGGTAATATAAAAAAATCCTGCCGGTATATGTTCAATTAGTTGAACAGCAAGATCTTGGCCGTAAATTAAAAAGTCCAATATCGATCGGCTAATAATAACAACTATTCCAGTTAAAAGACCTGTTGATAAAATTGGCAATGGTCGAGTTAATAATACAAAGAAAAAAATAATACTCCCTAATCCAAAACGAAATGGTCCGTCTTCAAAGGGAATAAACTTTATTTCGCTACCTATAGCCGTTAAACACGCTACAAGCAGTATAAAGAGAAATAAATTCATTGATTTTATTCGAGGTAGAGTCGATTCCAAAGTAATATACCGCCTTTAAAAGCCTGTTTTAAGAGTTAATTGTACCTGAAAAGCAAAAATAAATACAAAAAGTACTATTTCTAACAGATAGAAATAGTACTTAAATGATTTTTTATATAAAAAAAACCGCACAATAGCTGTAGCGGAATAATGTTAAAAATATGGAGGAGGTAGAGGGATTCGAACCCCCGCGCGGTGTTACCCGCCTGTCGGTTTTCAAGACCGATCCCTTCAGCCGGACTTGGGTATACCTCCAAATATAAGCTGTCTTTTCGACAAAGATTAATTTATCACGAAATAAATTTCACGTCAATAAAATTTGTGCAAAAAAACGATATTTTTTTAAAATGGTAAAAATTAATTGGGACATATCATTGCATTTTTATTGCTTGCTTAGTATACTAATACTTGCCGTGCTAGATGGGGAGGTAGCGGTGCCCTGTAACTTGCAATCCGCTCTAGCAAGATTGAATTCCTTTTCTGAGGCTGTCCGTATTGTTTGGTCTGCCTTTTGCACGTAGTGTTGACGGTTGGGTCCTGCGCAATAAGTACCCATGAACCATGTCAGGTCCGGAAGGAAGCAGCATTAAGTGGAATCACTTATGTGCCGCGGGGTAGCCTAACCCGAGCTAACGACAAGAGTAACGCTTATGTGCGGCAGTCGAAGAAAGGTGCACGGTATTAACTTACCAACTCAAACGCACTCATCAAAATTTGATGGGTGCGTTTTTTTATTTGTATGAAGTATATTCGTTTGATTTCAAAAGAGTTTCCTATTACTTTGTGCTATACTAAATTTATAGATTTTTATTACGAAAGGAGAGGGAAAGGTTGACGTATCAAGCATTTTATCGTGTTTATAGACCACAGTCATTTCGTGAAATGTCTGGGCAAACACATGTGAAGAGGACCCTTCAAAATGCTCTCCTTGCAAGCAAAACGACACATGCCTATTTATTTTCTGGTCCACGCGGGACAGGTAAGACAAGTACTGCGAAAATTTTTGCGAAAGCTTTAAACTGTGAAAATGCTCCAGCAAGTGAGCCATGTAATGAGTGTGCGACCTGTGTAAGTATTACTGAAGGATCACATACGGATGTTATTGAATTCGATGCAGCTTCTAACTCTAGAGTGGAGGAAATGCGCGATATTATAGAAAAGGTACGCTTTGCCCCAGCGAATGCACGCTTTAAAGTGTATATTATTGATGAGGTGCATATGCTTTCCACAAGTGCATTTAACGCTTTACTAAAAACACTTGAGGAACCACCTGAGCATGCAGTATTTATATTGGCTACGACAGAGCCGCATAAATTACCAGCGACGATTATTTCCCGTTGTCAGCGTTTTGATTTTAAGCGACTTTCTTCTATAGATATAGTGGAGCGTATGAAGGTTGTGTTGGAAGACATCGGTATGGGATACGATGAGCAAGCGTTGAAAGCAATTGCACAAGCTGCAGCTGGTGGTATGCGTGATGCACTAAGTTTACTTGATCAAGTCGTATCATTCAGTAATGAGCATGTTCAGTTGGAAGATGTACTCCTTGTAACAGGTTCTGTTAGCCAAGATGCATTTTATGATATTGCCAACTCACTTTTACAAAAGGAAGTTGCACAAGTACTAAGCAGTGTGGAAAATTTAATTGCAGATGGAAAAGAGCCGTTACGTTTGGCTGAAGACTTCATTACATTTTTCCGGGACTTACTGCTTTTGAAAACAGACGGTACATTAGAGGAACTATTGGAGTTTATTGCACCTGAAGATAAATTTTTAGCTTTGGCTGAGCACTTTGATGCAAGTACACTATATGGCTTTATCGATATTCTAGCAAAGACACAACAAGAGATGCGCTTTTCACATCACACGAAAATTTATTTAGAAACGGCACTTCTAAAAATGGCGCAGTATAAAGCAACACCACAAGGGGTAACGGCAGTAGACCCTGCAATCGAAGGGAAAGTGGCTTCACTTGAAAATCGTTTAGGTCAACTGACACAACAACTTCAAGGTGGAGGAGCGCCCGTTCAACAAAATGAGCAACCTCGTCAACGTGTACGGCCACAAGGTAATCAATACAATGCTCCAACAGGTCGTATTCAAGAAGTCTTAAAAACAGCAACAAAAACAGATTTACAAAAAGTGAAATCGGCTTGGGCGATCAGTTTATCAAGCTTACAAAAGTCACATGCTGCTTTATTGGCAGATGCAGAGCCAGTTGCCGCAAATGCAAGTGCTTTTGTGATAAAATTCAAGTATGATATACATTGTCAAATGGTAGCAGACAACAGTGCTCTTGTTTCATTGTTTACACAAAGGATAGCGTCTGAAGTAGGGGTACAGTATGAACTATTATGTATTCCAGAATCAGCTTGGGTTCGTCTGCGGGAAAGTTTCATTCAGGAAAATGGGTTAAATCAGAAAAATTCCGGAATGACTGATGGTGATGCCACAACGGATTTATCGGATGAGCCTTCTTTTATGGATGAAGTTCAAATGATGGAAACACAAGATCCACTTGTAACGGAAGCTGAAAAGCAATTTGGAAAAGACTTTGTTGAGGTTATCGAAGAATAATTGAACATTTAAAGGAGGAAATTAATATGCGTGGTATGGGTAATATGCAAGGCATGATGAAAAAAATGCAAAAAATGCAAAAAGAAATGATGGAAGCACAAGAGGCTTTAAATGCAGAGTTATTTGAAGGTACTGCTGGTGGCGGTATGGTCAAAGTTGTAATGAACGGTCAGCGCCAAGTGTTAGAGGTAAATTTAGATGAATCTGTAGTTGATCCAGAAGATATCGAAATGTTACAAGATTTAATTATTATCGCAACGAACGAAGCACTTAAAAAAGTAGAAGAAACAACAAATTCTACAATGGGCAAATTCACACAAGGGATGAACCTTCCTTTCTAATTTGAAACATGTAGAAATAAGAGCACATCTCAAGCTTTGGGATGTGCCTTTTTATAGGAGGGAATAGAATGCATTATCCAGAGCCGATATCCAGGCTAATCGACAGCTTTATGAAATTACCAGGGATTGGACCTAAAACTGCTGCCCGTTTAGCATTTCACGTTTTAACGATGAAAGAAGATACAGTATCAACATTCGCGAAAGCACTGATTGATGCAAAACGTAATTTACTATATTGCTCACAATGCGGTCATATAACAGATATAGATCCTTGTCATATTTGTTCAGATAAACAACGAGATATTTCTACCATTTGTGTCGTGCAAGATCCAAAAGATGTTATTGCTATGGAAAAAATGCGTGACTATCAAGGGCTTTATCATGTACTGCATGGAGCGATTTCACCAATGGACGGTATTGGACCAGAGGATATTAATGTGGCTTCGCTATTAGCGCGTTTGCACGATGAACGTGTACAAGAATTAATTTTAGCGACTAATCCTACTATTGAAGGTGAAGCGACAGCGATGTATATCTCCCGTCTCGTTAAACCATCCGGACTTCGAACAACTCGTATTGCACATGGCTTACCTGTTGGTGGGGACTTGGAATACGCTGATGAAGTTACATTATCGAAAGCTTTAGAA
>NZ_JBBOQJ010000001.1:47500-222500 GCF_038004065.1 Solibacillus sp. FSL W8-0474
GAAATACTTCAAAACTTCGTTCTTTGAAAACTGGATAAAACGACATTGAAAGCAATAAAACAAATTTCTATTTTATAGAAATGTAACAAGTCAAGCAATTGACGTGTAAACTTAAATCTTAGATTTTATCTAAGTGTTAACTTTTGGTTAAGTTAATAAGGGCGCACGGTGGATGCCTTGGCACTAGGAGTCGATGAAGGACGGCACTAACACCGATATGCCTCGGGGAGCTGTAAGTAAGCTTTGATCCGGGGATTTCCGAATGGGGGAACCCACTATCTTTAATCGGATAGTATCTACACGTGAATACATAGCGTGATGAGGACAGACGCAGGGAACTGAAACATCTAAGTACCTGCAGGAACAGAAAGAAAATTCGATTCCCTGAGTAGCGGCGAGCGAAACGGGAAGAGCCCAAACCAAAGAGCTTGCTCTTTGGGGTTGTAGGACACTCTATACGGAGTTACAAAAGAATGAGTTAGACGAAGCGACTTGGAAAGGTCCGCGAAACAAGGTAAAAGCCCTGTAGTCAAAAGTTCATTCCCTCCAGAGTGTATCCTGAGTACGGCGGAACACGTGAAATTCCGTCGGAATCCGGGAGGACCATCTCCCAAGGCTAAATACTACCTAGTGACCGATAGTGAACCAGTACCGTGAGGGAAAGGTGAAAAGCACCCCGGAAGGGGAGTGAAATAGATCCTGAAACCGTGTGCCTACAAGTAGTTAGAGCCCGTTAATGGGTGATAGCGTGCCTTTTGTAGAATGAACCGGCGAGTTACGATTACGTGCGAGGTTAAGTTGAGAAGACGGAGCCGCAGCGAAAGCGAGTCTGAATAGGGCGAATTAGTACGTGGTCGTAGACCCGAAACCAGGTGATCTACCCATGTCCAGGGTGAAGGTGAGGTAACACTCACTGGAGGCCCGAACCCACGCACGTTGAAAAGTGCGGGGATGAGGTGTGGGTAGCGGAGAAATTCCAATCGAACCTGGAGATAGCTGGTTCTCTCCGAAATAGCTTTAGGGCTAGCCTCGTGATTGAGAATACCGGAGGTAGAGCACTGTTTGGACTAGGGGGGCATCTCGCTTTACCGAATTCAGACAAACTCCGAATGCCGGATATTTATACACGGGAGTCAGACTGCGAGTGATAAGATCCGTAGTCAAGAGGGAAACAGCCCAGACCACCAGCTAAGGTCCCCAAGTAATCGTTAAGTGGAAAAGGATGTGGCGTTGCTTAGACAACCAGGATGTTGGCTTAGAAGCAGCCATCATTTAAAGAGTGCGTAATAGCTCACTGGTCGAGTGACGCTGCGCCGAAAATGTATCGGGGCTAAACGATTCACCGAAGCTGTGGATGCATACTTTGAGTATGCGTGGTAGGAGAGCGTTCTAATAGCGTTGAAGTCAGACCGGAAGGACTGGTGGAGCGATTAGAAGTGAGAATGCCGGTATGAGTAGCGAAACATGGGTGAGAATCCCATGCACCGTATGACTAAGGTTTCCTGAGGAAGGCTCGTCCGCTCAGGGTTAGTCGGGACCTAAGCCGAGGCCGATAGGCGTAGGCGATGGACAACAGGTTGATATTCCTGTACCACCTCCTCACCGTTTGAGAAATGGGGGGACGCAGTAGGATAGGGTAAGCACGCCGTTGGTTGCGCGTGTTCAAGCAGTAAGGCGTGTATGTAGGCAAATCCGCATACTATAACGTTGAGCTGTGATGACGAGCTCTTTAGAGCGAAGTTCCTGATTTCACACTGCCAAGAAAAGCCTCTATCGAGGTGAGAGGTGCCCGTACCGCAAACCGACACAGGTAGTCGAGGAGAGAATCCTAAGGTGTGCGAGAGAACTCTCGTTAAGGAACTCGGCAAAATGACCCCGTAACTTCGGGAGAAGGGGTGCTTCTTTGGGTGCATAGCCTAGAGAAGCCGCAGTGAATAGGCCCAGGCGACTGTTTAGCAAAAACACAGGTCTCTGCAAAACCGTAAGGTGACGTATAGGGGCTGACGCCTGCCCGGTGCTGGAAGGTTAAGAGGAGCGGTTAGCGCAAGCGAAGCTGTGAATTGAAGCCCCAGTAAACGGCGGCCGTAACTATAACGGTCCTAAGGTAGCGAAATTCCTTGTCGGGTAAGTTCCGACCCGCACGAAAGGCGTAACGATCTGGGCACTGTCTCAACGAGAGACTCGGTGAAATTATAGTACCTGTGAAGATGCAGGTTACCCGCGACAGGACGGAAAGACCCCGTGGAGCTTTACTGTAGCCTGATATTGAATTTTGGTACAACTTGTACAGGATAGGTAGGAGCCAGAGATCCCGGAGCGCCAGCTTCGGAGGAGGCGTCGGTGGGATACTACCCTGGTTGTATTGAACTTCTAACCCATGCCCCTTAGCGGGGTAGGAGACAGTGTCAGGCGGACAGTTTGACTGGGGCGGTCGCCTCCTAAAGAGTAACGGAGGCGCCCAAAGGTTCCCTCAGAATGGTTGGAAATCATTCGAAGAGTGTAAAGGCATAAGGGAGCTTGACTGCGAGACCTACAAGTCGAGCAGGGTCGAAAGACGGGCTTAGTGATCCGGTGGTTCCGCATGGAAGGGCCATCGCTCAACGGATAAAAGCTACCCCGGGGATAACAGGCTTATCTCCCCCAAGAGTCCACATCGACGGGGAGGTTTGGCACCTCGATGTCGGCTCATCGCATCCTGGGGCTGTAGTCGGTCCCAAGGGTTGGGCTGTTCGCCCATTAAAGCGGTACGCGAGCTGGGTTCAGAACGTCGTGAGACAGTTCGGTCCCTATCCGTCGTGGGCGTAGGAAATTTGAGAGGAGCTGTCCTTAGTACGAGAGGACCGGGATGGACACACCGCTGGTGTACCAGTTGTCTTGCCAAAGGCATCGCTGGGTAGCTATGTGTGGACGGGATAAGTGCTGAAAGCATCTAAGCATGAAGCCCCCCTCAAGATGAGATTTCCCATTACGCAAGTAAGTAAGACCCCTGAAAGACGATCAGGTAGATAGGTTCGAGGTGGAAGTGCGGTGACGCATGCAGCTGACGAATACTAATCGGTCGAGGACTTAACCACATTTTATTGCACAACTCAATGAAACGTTTATCCAGTTTTGAAAGAATGATTCTTTCTACAGGTTTCGTAAGAAGCCCTATAGTGAAGTGATGATGGCAAAGAGGTCACACCCGTTCCCATACCGAACACGGAAGTTAAGCTCTTTAGCGCCGATGGTAGTTGGGGGCTTCCCCCTGTGAGAGTAGGACGTCGCTTCGCACACGCAAAACCACTGAATTTTCAGTGGTTTTTTTGTTGTATAAAAATTTATTTTTATTTTATAGTATTGATACTTAAGTAGTTGTTGGGTGTTTAAAGATTTATGTTAATACATTCAATTTTGCCCGAGAAAATATAAAAATAGAAGATCTGGTGTATTATGAAATGTCAAAACAACGGGAAAGTTTAATACTACACCTAATACAACTGTTCACTTTTTATTCTGGTGGATATTTATATGTTTTTAGATGGGTATGATTTATCAATTTAACTTCAGGTCCAGAAGAAATTTCATAGGTCATTCTATCCTTTCCCAATGGAATATACTGACCACCATCTGTAGGTTCAATAGCAAATGTAATTTGCATTTGAAAGCCACGAAAATGATTTCTTCTTGTTTCAATCAATTCAATTTTCCACGGAGTAACATGAGGCGAAAAATCCTTTGATATCTCCGGATAATAATATTCAGTTAAATCCTTTTCAATATAAGGAGTAAGCATTAGCATAAGCATATCCTGTAATTTAAGTTCTTCAGAATCTTGAGTTAGTTTATTTGATGAAACTTTTGTTGATTGAAAAGGAGTAATAAGAGCCAGGAATAGTATAAAAACTGATAACATCTTTTTCATTCTTTTAATACACCTCTATAAAGCTTTATCATTTAATTGTATTATCACCTTTTTCGAATAAGGTATGTGCTACTTATTTCATAAGGTTTTAAAGTCTCTTCAACTACTGGACAGTTTAGTGGAAGAATAATTTAAAGGTTCCGGGGGAAAATACTCATTAATTAAATCTATATTAAGGGAGTGTTCTATGCGGGATATGCTTGTAATTTTATCTTCTTTTGTTTTTCTTAGTTTACACATTAATTACGATCAGGTGGTTGCGGAAAAATCCTTGAAGTTAACAGTAATCTCAGAAAATCTAGAAGTCCAAAGAAAACAGCCTGATTATAAGCTTATTTATGATACTTTGATTACAACGCTATTCCCCTTTATAGATAAAGAAATTACTAATTATTATGGCTATCCCAAACAATTTGAGAATGCAAAAATTTTAAGTATTACAAGAGAGCATAAGGGCAGTTTTGATTTTAATGCAGAAGTCCAAGTCATAACATTTGAACATGCACATGATCCTCCTTATGGTAAGGAAACAATAACTTTTAATATAAGTCCATTTGGGGTTAAAACTATTAGCTTTCAACATGAGGGCGAGAAATTAGAAAAGGATATAAGTGAATTTTATAAAGCAACACTTTCAGATATTAAACAGTCTTTTAATTTGAATTTAGGGTCTTACTCTTCCTTCACATACAATCAATTGCAATACCAAGCAGAAATGAATAATGAATTTAAATCTCTTTTTAATATTGCAGAAGAGATAGTAACCAACATATTGCTTCCTGAGAGAAAGATACCCAACAAAAATGTTATTGACCCTGTAACCTTTATAAAAGGCAACTCTGGTTATATACTCTTTAAAAAGTCCGATGGGACAAATTTGAATTATAAAGTACAAAAGAAAGAGGGCAATTGGATAGTAACTGATAAAAACAGTAAACAAGGTAGAGAAATGGATTATAAAATACCCTGGTATGTATGGAAATAAATTAAGATTACTAATTAATTCAGTTAGCCCTTTTAATAATATAAAATGTGTATGTATAATTTTGTGACAGTAATTGAAGCGGGACTTTAAATTGAACTTTTAACGGAATTGAAAGGTATCGTGTCTTAATTCTTTTTTAAATAACGGGTGCTTAGTGCAACAAGGAGTTATAAAGCATACAAAACTTAACCTAATAACTTTCTAAATAAAAGTTTGGGGGCACTATAAACAATCAAAGCGTTGTCTTAACAAAGCTTTGATTGTTTTTCTTAATTTGTATATTTTTTATGAACAATTGTTTATATCAAGATCCACCAAGGTTTTTAATGCTGTATAAAAGGAACTGCACTGGTTAACGGTATGGATAATATTTTTATAAGCAGTGTGATTTCTGTATATCGCAACCCAATAGTGAACCAATTGTTTACTCTGTTTATTTTTAGGAGTAGCGAGCACGTTACTCTCCCTTGTTCAGGCGTAAAATATCGTTGCCATACGACTGCCCGCAGAGACTCCATTTAAGGCCTAGCTTTAAACTTGCTATCTCGGTAATCTTGTTTACCAAAATGTCCTAATATTTCAGTAGTGATATGGCTCATATTTTAATCACGAAATACGATTTTATCCTTAACGATCTAAATTAACCTTTTCTTTTAGGGTTCGATTGCATTTTTACTATTGTTATTGTTTATATAGTTACCGAAAAATAAAAACGTATATATAAAGTAGCGATATTTAAAAAGAATAGAGAAAGAAGTAGCATTCCAATACTCATCTATAATAAGATTTATTCGTTGGTGGAATAATAAATTGAGATATTATAAAAGCTTTTATTAACTAAAAAGGGGGACCAATAGAGGGCATAATAAGGATAGAGTAAATCCTTTAACCCCTTTATCTAGTAGGTTATATATTGTTTGGATTTTACTAGTCTATAATAGAAACTCATAATTCCTATAAAAATATTAAAGTTTTAAAATAACTATTGCTATTTGAATAATATCGTGATATATTAATATAAGTCGCAACGACGACAACACATTATAAAAAACATTTCAAAAAAGTTGTTGACAAAGCAACCGACTGAATGGTATGATATAAAAGTTGTCATAACAGATAGCGCAATGAACCTTGAAAACTGAACAAGCAACGTTAATGAAACAAGCTTCTTAAATGAAGTAAACAATAGATTTTAACTTTTAATTAAGTTAAATCGCTAGCAAAGCAAATGAGCTTTCAAACTACTTTTATGGAGAGTTTGATCCTGGCTCAGGACGAACGCTGGCGGCGTGCCTAATACATGCAAGTCGAGCGGATGATGAGAGAAGCTTGCTTCTCTCTGATTTAGCGGCGGACGGGTGAGTAACACGTGGGTAACCTACCTTATAGATTGGGATAACTCCGGGAAACCGGGGCTAATACCGAATAATACTTTTAAACACATGTTTGGAAGTTGAAAGACGGTTTCGGCTGTCACTATAAGATGGACCCGCGGCGCATTAGCTAGTTGGTGAGGTAACGGCTCACCAAGGCAACGATGCGTAGCCGACCTGAGAGGGTGATCGGCCACACTGGGACTGAGACACGGCCCAGACTCCTACGGGAGGCAGCAGTAGGGAATCTTCCACAATGGACGAAAGTCTGATGGAGCAACGCCGCGTGAGTGAAGAAGGATTTCGGTTCGTAAAACTCTGTTGCAAGGGAAGAACAAGTAGCGTAGTAACTGGCGCTACCTTGACGGTACCTTGTTAGAAAGCCACGGCTAACTACGTGCCAGCAGCCGCGGTAATACGTAGGTGGCAAGCGTTGTCCGGAATTATTGGGCGTAAAGCGCGCGCAGGTGGTTCCTTAAGTCTGATGTGAAAGCCCCCGGCTCAACCGGGGAGGGTCATTGGAAACTGGGGAACTTGAGTGCAGAAGAGGATAGTGGAATTCCAAGTGTAGCGGTGAAATGCGTAGAGATTTGGAGGAACACCAGTGGCGAAGGCGACTGTCTGGTCTGTAACTGACACTGAGGCGCGAAAGCGTGGGGAGCAAACAGGATTAGATACCCTGGTAGTCCACGCCGTAAACGATGAGTGCTAAGTGTTGGGGGGTTTCCGCCCCTCAGTGCTGCAGCTAACGCATTAAGCACTCCGCCTGGGGAGTACGGTCGCAAGACTGAAACTCAAAGGAATTGACGGGGGCCCGCACAAGCGGTGGAGCATGTGGTTTAATTCGAAGCAACGCGAAGAACCTTACCAGGTCTTGACATCCCGGTGACCACTATGGAGACATAGTTTCCCCTTCGGGGGCAACGGTGACAGGTGGTGCATGGTTGTCGTCAGCTCGTGTCGTGAGATGTTGGGTTAAGTCCCGCAACGAGCGCAACCCTTATTCTTAGTTGCCATCATTCAGTTGGGCACTCTAAGGAGACTGCCGGTGATAAACCGGAGGAAGGTGGGGATGACGTCAAATCATCATGCCCCTTATGACCTGGGCTACACACGTGCTACAATGGACGATACAAACGGTTGCCAACCCGCGAGGGGGAGCTAATCCGATAAAATCGTTCTCAGTTCGGATTGTAGGCTGCAACTCGCCTACATGAAGCCGGAATCGCTAGTAATCGCGGATCAGCATGCCGCGGTGAATACGTTCCCGGGCCTTGTACACACCGCCCGTCACACCACGAGAGTTTGTAACACCCGAAGTCGGTGAGGTAACCTTTATGGAGCCAGCCGCCGAAGGTGGGATAGATGATTGGGGTGAAGTCGTAACAAGGTAGCCGTATCGGAAGGTGCGGCTGGATCACCTCCTTTCTAAGGATTATTTCGGAATCATTCCCTCGGGGAATGAAACATTAACGTTTGCTGTTCAGTTTTGAAGGTTCATTCTTAATTGAATGAAATACTTCAAAACTTCGTTCTTTGAAAACTGGATAAAACGACATTGAAAGCAATAAAACAAATTTCTATTTTATAGAAATGTAACAAGTCAAGCAATTGACGTGTAAACTTAAATCTTAGATTTTATCTAAGTGTTAACTTTTGGTTAAGTTAATAAGGGCGCACGGTGGATGCCTTGGCACTAGGAGTCGATGAAGGACGGCACTAACACCGATATGCCTCGGGGAGCTGTAAGTAAGCTTTGATCCGGGGATTTCCGAATGGGGGAACCCACTATCTTTAATCGGATAGTATCTACACGTGAATACATAGCGTGATGAGGACAGACGCAGGGAACTGAAACATCTAAGTACCTGCAGGAACAGAAAGAAAATTCGATTCCCTGAGTAGCGGCGAGCGAAACGGGAAGAGCCCAAACCAAAGAGCTTGCTCTTTGGGGTTGTAGGACACTCTATACGGAGTTACAAAAGAATGAGTTAGACGAAGCGACTTGGAAAGGTCCGCGAAACAAGGTAAAAGCCCTGTAGTCAAAAGTTCATTCCCTCCAGAGTGTATCCTGAGTACGGCGGAACACGTGAAATTCCGTCGGAATCCGGGAGGACCATCTCCCAAGGCTAAATACTACCTAGTGACCGATAGTGAACCAGTACCGTGAGGGAAAGGTGAAAAGCACCCCGGAAGGGGAGTGAAATAGATCCTGAAACCGTGTGCCTACAAGTAGTTAGAGCCCGTTAATGGGTGATAGCGTGCCTTTTGTAGAATGAACCGGCGAGTTACGATTACGTGCGAGGTTAAGTTGAGAAGACGGAGCCGCAGCGAAAGCGAGTCTGAATAGGGCGAATTAGTACGTGGTCGTAGACCCGAAACCAGGTGATCTACCCATGTCCAGGGTGAAGGTGAGGTAACACTCACTGGAGGCCCGAACCCACGCACGTTGAAAAGTGCGGGGATGAGGTGTGGGTAGCGGAGAAATTCCAATCGAACCTGGAGATAGCTGGTTCTCTCCGAAATAGCTTTAGGGCTAGCCTCGTGATTGAGAATACCGGAGGTAGAGCACTGTTTGGACTAGGGGGGCATCTCGCTTTACCGAATTCAGACAAACTCCGAATGCCGGATATTTATACACGGGAGTCAGACTGCGAGTGATAAGATCCGTAGTCAAGAGGGAAACAGCCCAGACCACCAGCTAAGGTCCCCAAGTAATCGTTAAGTGGAAAAGGATGTGGCGTTGCTTAGACAACCAGGATGTTGGCTTAGAAGCAGCCATCATTTAAAGAGTGCGTAATAGCTCACTGGTCGAGTGACGCTGCGCCGAAAATGTATCGGGGCTAAACGATTCACCGAAGCTGTGGATGCATACTTTGAGTATGCGTGGTAGGAGAGCGTTCTAATAGCGTTGAAGTCAGACCGGAAGGACTGGTGGAGCGATTAGAAGTGAGAATGCCGGTATGAGTAGCGAAACATGGGTGAGAATCCCATGCACCGTATGACTAAGGTTTCCTGAGGAAGGCTCGTCCGCTCAGGGTTAGTCGGGACCTAAGCCGAGGCCGATAGGCGTAGGCGATGGACAACAGGTTGATATTCCTGTACCACCTCCTCACCGTTTGAGAAATGGGGGGACGCAGTAGGATAGGGTAAGCACGCCGTTGGTTGCGCGTGTTCAAGCAGTAAGGCGTGTATGTAGGCAAATCCGCATACTATAACGTTGAGCTGTGATGACGAGCTCTTTAGAGCGAAGTTCCTGATTTCACACTGCCAAGAAAAGCCTCTATCGAGGTGAGAGGTGCCCGTACCGCAAACCGACACAGGTAGTCGAGGAGAGAATCCTAAGGTGTGCGAGAGAACTCTCGTTAAGGAACTCGGCAAAATGACCCCGTAACTTCGGGAGAAGGGGTGCTTCTTTGGGTGCATAGCCTAGAGAAGCCGCAGTGAATAGGCCCAGGCGACTGTTTAGCAAAAACACAGGTCTCTGCAAAACCGTAAGGTGACGTATAGGGGCTGACGCCTGCCCGGTGCTGGAAGGTTAAGAGGAGCGGTTAGCGCAAGCGAAGCTGTGAATTGAAGCCCCAGTAAACGGCGGCCGTAACTATAACGGTCCTAAGGTAGCGAAATTCCTTGTCGGGTAAGTTCCGACCCGCACGAAAGGCGTAACGATCTGGGCACTGTCTCAACGAGAGACTCGGTGAAATTATAGTACCTGTGAAGATGCAGGTTACCCGCGACAGGACGGAAAGACCCCGTGGAGCTTTACTGTAGCCTGATATTGAATTTTGGTACAACTTGTACAGGATAGGTAGGAGCCAGAGATCCCGGAGCGCCAGCTTCGGAGGAGGCGTCGGTGGGATACTACCCTGGTTGTATTGAACTTCTAACCCATGCCCCTTAGCGGGGTAGGAGACAGTGTCAGGCGGACAGTTTGACTGGGGCGGTCGCCTCCTAAAGAGTAACGGAGGCGCCCAAAGGTTCCCTCAGAATGGTTGGAAATCATTCGAAGAGTGTAAAGGCATAAGGGAGCTTGACTGCGAGACCTACAAGTCGAGCAGGGTCGAAAGACGGGCTTAGTGATCCGGTGGTTCCGCATGGAAGGGCCATCGCTCAACGGATAAAAGCTACCCCGGGGATAACAGGCTTATCTCCCCCAAGAGTCCACATCGACGGGGAGGTTTGGCACCTCGATGTCGGCTCATCGCATCCTGGGGCTGTAGTCGGTCCCAAGGGTTGGGCTGTTCGCCCATTAAAGCGGTACGCGAGCTGGGTTCAGAACGTCGTGAGACAGTTCGGTCCCTATCCGTCGTGGGCGTAGGAAATTTGAGAGGAGCTGTCCTTAGTACGAGAGGACCGGGATGGACACACCGCTGGTGTACCAGTTGTCTTGCCAAAGGCATCGCTGGGTAGCTATGTGTGGACGGGATAAGTGCTGAAAGCATCTAAGCATGAAGCCCCCCTCAAGATGAGATTTCCCATTACGCAAGTAAGTAAGACCCCTGAAAGACGATCAGGTAGATAGGTTCGAGGTGGAAGTGCGGTGACGCATGTAGCTGACGAATACTAATCGGTCGAGGACTTAACCACATTTTATTGCACAAATTCAATGAAACGTTTATCCAGTTTTGAAAGAATGAAATTCTTTCAATAGTGAAGTGATGATGGCAAAGAGGTCACACCCGTTCCCATACCGAACACGGAAGTTAAGCTCTTTAGCGCCGATGGTAGTTGGGGGCTTCCCCCTGTGAGAGTAGGACGTCGCTTCGCACACGCAAAACCACTGAATTTTCAGTGGTTTTTTTGTTGTTTAATAAGTTAGTACAAATTAATTTTCAAAAAAAAGTAGTTAAAAAAGAATATTAAATATGAAGGACTTTAATTATTGTCAAAGTTAAACTAAAATATCGGAGTTATTTAATAATCTGCGCAATCTGTTGGGATTGTCTTTCGCAGTAGTGAAAGTGAAAATTCACTGAGATATTTCACTAGCTAATGAGGGTTGTTGGCTAGTTTTTTTATTTGCATAATCGTCTTATAATAGAAGGACTATAATAAATGAGGTGACGACGGTGAAAAACAACCGACCAATTGTTCAAGCATTAAAAGAATTTGTAGCGAATGAACCGCAATCCCTTCATGTGCCTGGACATAAAAATGGGTTGCTTTCAAATTTACCAAGTGTGGTTAAGCGCGCATTAACATACGATGTAACCGAGTTGACAGGCTTAGATGACTTCCATCATCCAGAAACAATTATTTTACAAGCAGAACAGTTACTTGCTTCTACATATGGAGCAGACCGCAGTTTCTTTTTAGTTAACGGTTCTACAGTTGGTAACTTGGCGATGATTTATGCAACATGTCAAAGAGGGGATACGGTCCTTGTCCAACGTAATGCGCATAAATCTATTTTTCATGCTCTTGAACTAGTTGGGGTAAACCCAGTATATATTGCTCCTAAATGGCATACTGAAAGTCAAACTCCTGGCTGTATTGAATTGAATACACTGAGTTCTGCATTAGCGAGCTATCCATATGCAAAAGCAGCCATTTTTACATATCCAACTTATTATGGGGTAACAGCTAGTGATTTAGTGGAGCAAATTGACCTTTGCCACTCTTACAATATTCCTGTATTAGTGGATGAAGCACATGGAGCTCATTTGAAAGTGACAGAAAAACTGCCACAATCCGCTTTAGATGCCGGTGCAGACATTGTTGTACAGTCTGCTCATAAAACATTGCCGGCAATGACGATGGCCTCTTTTTTACATATGAAAACATCGCTAATAAGCGAACAAAGGGTAAACCATTATTTACGTATGTTACAATCAAGTAGTCCGTCCTATTTATTGTTAGCTTCACTCGATGATGCGAGAAGCTATGTTGCAAATTATACGGATATTGACTATTCCTATTTAATGGATAAACGTCAGCGATTTATTGAATCTTTAACATCATCGACAGAATTGCAAGTAGTAGAAGTCGATGATACGTTAAAATTATTAATTCGAGCACCTGGCTATTCAGGCTTCCAATTAAAAGAAGCATTAGAAAAAGAACAGGTTTATGTAGAGTTGGCTGATGCGAAACAAGTACTGATTATTTTGCCATTGTTAAAGCAGGGAGATAGTTATTCATTTGCTGATTTACGAATCCGAATGAAAGAAGCACTTATTCATTTGAAGGACTTACCAGGAAAGAAAGAGTATGATAATCAGGCTAATTTTGAAATGACACCTATTATAAAAGCGGAGTATAGCTTTGACGAAATTGAACGGGCTGAGAAAGAGTGGCTCCCGTATATGAGAGCAATCGGACGAGTGGCCGCTTCAACAATAATTCCATATCCACCCGGTATACCGTTATTTGTACCAGGTGAGAAAATCACAGTCGCAAAACTGAGTCAATTGGAAGAGCTTCTTGCGATTGGAGCAGTGTTCCAAGGGGAGCACCGTCTACAAGAGAAATTAATACAAGTCATAAAATAGATGCAGGGAGAATATAAAAATGCAAAGGAATTTATTTATTACATTTGAAGGCGGAGAAGGGGCAGGTAAAACGAGTGTGTTAAAAGCAATAGGTGACCGTCTCAAAGAAAGACAGATTGATGCTTTATTAACACGTGAACCAGGTGGGATTGAAATAGCAGAAAAAATCCGTGCTGTTATTTTAGATCCATCACATACTGAAATGCATGAACGGACAGAAGCATTACTATATGCAGCAGCACGTGCACAGCATTTTTATGAAAAAATAGTACCTGCTTTAGATAAAGGGAAACATGTACTATGTGACCGATTCATCGATTCGTCATTAGCGTATCAGGGCTATGCACGTGAAATCGGTGTTAATGAAGTATTGGCTATTAATGAATTTGCCATAGGAAAACGCCTTCCAGATGTGACTATATTCTTTAATATATCTCCTGAAAAAGGTTTAGCTCGTATTCATACAACCCGTACGGATGAATTAAACCGATTAGATGTAGAGAGTTTAACCTTCCATGAAAAAGTATATGAAGGCTACGAAGAGGCCATGAGACGTTATCCGGAACGCTTTAAAATTATTAATGCAGATCAGGAGTTAGAGCAAGTGATTGAGGATGTATGGATGATTTTAAATCCGTTATTAGGGTAAAAGTAAATGAAGTGTACCTTTTATTTATGATATAATAGAGGAACCAATTCAATGAAGGGGTGAGTACGGATGAAGTTAGTAGTAGCAGTAGTACAGGATCAAGATAGTAACCGTTTATCCAATGCATTAACGAAAAACAACTATCGGGCAACAAAATTAGCGAGTACAGGTGGTTTTTTACGGTCGGGAAATACGACATTTTTAATAGGTACGGATGATTCATTAATTCCAAAGTTGTTAGAAATTATTCGTGAAAACTGTCGTTCACGCGAGCAAATGGTCGCTCCTGTTTCACCAATGGGAGGGAATGCTGATTCCTACATCCCGTACCCTGTAGAAGTTGAAGTTGGTGGAGCGATTGTATTTGTATTGCCAATCGAACAATTCCATCATTTTTAATATCTTTCAACAGAATGAAAGATATTAAGGCCTCTGGTAGATATACGAATTCAGCATGTTCTTTCGAGGGCAAAGCGGATTTCGGATGCAATTATGCCGAGGCATAATTGACTTTTTGGAGGCGAATGATAAATGAAAATTAATCAGGATCTCCGGGTAAATTTGAATGCAAATCGTAATGATTTACGTCCAGCAAACCAAAATGGTAATCGTTTTGGAGATATGGTTGTAAAACAAGGTTCAAAAATGCAATCAGAGCAACTCACGAGACTTTTAGGCGATATATCAACAGCTGGTGATCGTGTAGCCCGTTCTCGAAATTTGAGGGAATTGGCACGTTTTAAAATGCTTATTAAACGCTTTTTACAAGAAGCCGTTGATTATGGTCTTGAAATGAAGCAATCCCATACATGGAATCGCTTTGGTGAAGGACGTCGCCTGAAAATTGTCGAAACAATTGATGAGCGACTTGTCGAATTAACCGAAGATATTTTAAATGAAGAAAAAGAGTCCATTGAGCTATTATCGAAAATTGGCGAAATTAAAGGACTATTAATAAATCTGTATATGTAAAATATGCCCGTGTCTTTGTTGTGCACTAGACACGGGCTTTTTTCCAAGCAGAAGATAAATTGTTTGAATTGTACATAGGACCATTCAAATAAAAAGAAGCAGTAAATGAAAAGGTGAAGGAAATGACACGAACTATTGAAGAGCTTACGAAGCTGCAGCCCGTAGTAATGAAGCAATTACAAACCATTGTAGAAAAAAATCGTTTAGCACATGCCTATATTTTTGAAGGTGAAAAAGGTACGGGCAAACGAGATGTCGTCTCTTTTTTTATGAAACTTCTCCTTTGCGGAAATTTGTCAAAAAATGTTCCATGTGAAACATGTCGAAATTGCAGACGTATTGATTCGGGAAATCATCCGAATATTTGGCAAATAGAGCCAGATGGTCAATTTATTAAAATTGATCAAATACGGGAATTAGTTGCTGAAGTGAAAATGACAGGTGTAGAGGAAGGGAAGAAAATTTATGTTCTGCATCATGCAGACAAATTAAATATTGCCTCTGCCAATATGCTTTTAAAGTTTTTAGAAGAGCCAGATGGACAAGTTGTGGCAATTTTATTAACAGAGCAAATTCAATCTATTATTCCTACAATTCGTTCACGTTGTCAGCATATTAAATTTGCAAAAGCTCCCCGTATTAATTTAATGGAGCAGCTCATAGAACAAGGGCTTACAAAATCTATGGCATCGACAACAAGTATGGTAACGAATGATATTGATACAGCTTTTGCACTAGCAAATGATGAGCAGTTTGTACTTGCACGGAAAACAGTGTTAAAATTAGTAGAGATTGTTCATCAAAATATTCATGAAGCTTTATTATTCCTTCATGAAGAATGGCTTCCATTATTTAAAGAGAAAGAAGAAATGGAGCGGGCACTGGATTTATTGTTATTTGCGTATCGTGATATTGTTGCGATTAAAGCAAATCAACAAGCTGTGTCTACGTATCCCGATATGTATCAACGATTTAATGAGATGGCTTTAGTATTGACGTATGAAAAGTTATCGAGTCAAATGCAGGCAATATTACAAGCCCGAACAAACTTAAATCGTAATATGAATCGTACGTTATTGATGGAACAGCTTATGCTGAATCTTCAGGAGGGGTATACATTTGTATAATGTAGTCGGAGTTCGCTTTAAAAAAGCGGGTAAAATATATTATTTTGATCCAGCAGCATATATTTTGGATGTTGGAGAATATGTCATCGTAGAAACTGCACGCGGAATTGAATATGGCAAGGTAGTAGTGCCCATGCGACAAGTCGGGGAAAATGACGTTGTTTTACCATTAAAGCAAGTTGTTCGACCTGCAGATGAGCGTGATCGTTTTCAAGTAGAAGAAAATACATTTGAGTCAAAGCGGGCTTTTGATTTAGCGAATACGAAAATAATTGAACATTCGTTAGAAATGAAGCTCGTGGACGTAGAATATACATTTGATCGTAATAAAATTATTTTTTATTTTACAGCAGAGGGACGTGTAGATTTCCGAGAACTAGTAAAAGATTTAGCTAGTGTTTTCCGTACACGTATTGAACTTCGCCAAATAGGTGTTCGTGATGAAGCCAAATTACTTGGCGGAATAGGTCCTTGTGGAAGAATGCTTTGTTGTTCGACATTTTTAGGAGATTTTGAGCCAGTGTCAATTAAAATGGCAAAGGATCAAAATTTATCATTAAATCCGACAAAAATTTCCGGGCTATGCGGACGTTTAATGTGCTGCTTAAAATATGAAAATGATGATTATGAAATTGCAAAAGAAGGTATGCCCGACATTGGTGATCTATCTATGACACCAGAAGGAGAAGGCAAAGTCATCGGATTAAATGTATTAGAGCGACTTATTCAAGTATATTTAACGAAGCAGGAGCGTATGGTTGAATATACGCTTGAAGAGCTCATGCAGTATGAGAAAAATCTGATATAGATAGAATTAATGGGGTGGCTTGAGTGAAGGACCGTAATTTTTTAGATACTGTTATGGAGTTCGAACAACAGCTTGAATCAATGCAACAACAATTTAGCGCACTTAAGCAATTTGTTGCGCATATGATGGAGGAGCATCAGACGCTTCAAACAGAAAACCTTCACCTACGTACGCGTTTAGAGGAACTATTGGCGAATGAAGCGATTGCAAGTAAACAAGTTGAAGAGATAAAAAAGGAACCCGTAGATATTGGCGAAGGTTACGATAATTTAGCAAGGCTTTATAACGAAGGTTTCCACGTATGCCATGTGCATTTTGGTAGCTCGCGTAAAAGTGAAGATTGTTTGTTCTGTCTATCATTTTTAAATAAACAAAATGGTTAAAAAAAAAAGGCTGAATCTGCAAAAGTAGATATCAGTCTTTTGTTTAGGTAAGAATTTATAAATAGTAGTTATGTGGAGGATTGTGATTTGGAACAATGGTTAAAGAATGATGAACGACTGGACTATTTGCTTGCTGAAGATTTAAGAATTATTCAAAGTCCATCAGTCTTTTCGTTTTCATTAGATGCAGTATTATTAGCACGCTTTGTGCAAATCCCAAAAAGTAAAGGTCATATAATTGACCTTTGTTCGGGAAATGGAGTAATTCCGCTATTTTTGAGTGCTCGAACAAAGGCAAAGATTACAGGAGTAGAACTGCAACCTAGATTACATGACATGGCAACTCGCAGCATTGCCTATAATGATTTATCACATCAAATAGATATGCAATTGGGAGATGTAAAGGAAACACCACAAACATTGGGAATCGAAAAATACGATGTAGTTACATGTAATCCGCCGTATTTTTTAGCACACGAACTAAGTGAAAAAAATACGAGTGAACATTATGCGATTGCGAGGCATGAAATCCATTTAACACTAGACGAGGCAGTAGAAGCGGCAAGCCGTTTATTAAAGCAAGGTGGCAAGGCGGCTTTTGTGCACAGACCAGGTAGACTTTTGGATATTGTGACAGCAATGCGGGCAAATCGTTTAGAGCCGAAGCGAATTCAATTTGTCTATCCGAAACATGGGAAAGAAGCCAATACGCTATTAATCGAAGCGATAAAAGATGGTAAGCCTGATTTGAAAATTCTTCCTCCATTATACGTATATAAGGATGATAACGAATATACGGCAGAAGTGAGGGCACTTTTATATGGAGAAGGAAAATAAACATTATTTTTATGTGTTAGAGTGCAAAGATACATCATTCTATGCAGGTTATACAAACAATCTAGAGAAGCGTATTGCTGCCCATAATGCAGGTAAAGGTGCTAAATATACGCGCGCACGAGGTCCTGTAAAATGTATTTACTATGAAACCTTTACAACAAAGGAACAAGCGATGTCGGCTGAATATGCATTCAAACAACTTAAACGTTCTCAAAAAATTGATTATATTAGGAGGGCTTCAGATGAAATCACAGAAAAGTAGTCAACATGAGCAAGGAAGCTGCCTGTACTTAGTAGCCACACCAATTGGCAATTTAGAAGATATGACTATGCGAGCATTACGAATTCTAAAAGAAGTGGATATTATTGCTGCAGAAGATACGCGAAATACGAAAAAGCTATGTAATTACTATGATATACAAACACCGCTTATCAGTTATCATGAGCATAATATAGAAGTAGGTGGGGAGAAGTTATTGGGCTATTTGCGTGAAGGGAAATCCATCGCATTAGTAAGTGATGCGGGTCTACCGTGCATTTCAGATCCTGGTGCAGATATTGTAGTGAAAGCAATTGCCGAAGATTTTGCTGTCGTACCTATCCCAGGGGCAAATGCAGCATTGACCGCCTTGATTGCATCAGGCTTATCCCCTCAGCCCTTTTATTTCTTTGGTTTTTTAAAACGGAATAAAAAGGAACGTCGAGAGCAACTGGATAAATTATCGAAACGACAAGAAACGCTAATTTTTTATGAAGCACCTCATCGTTTAAAGGAAACTTTGAAAGATTTACAGCTTGTTTTAGGAAATCGTCAAATTACATTGGCACGTGAACTAACAAAGAAATTTGAAGAGTTTTTACGTGGGACTATAGAGGAAGCGATAGTGTGGGCAAGCGAAAATGAAATTCGAGGGGAATTTTGTATTGTTTTGGAAGGTAACACTGCTGATGAAATAGAAGATGAGGAAGAAAGCTATTGGACAAACATGTCTTTAGAAGAACATGTCTTTTATATAATAGAGGAAACGAAAGTTTCTTCAAAAGAAGCAATTAAAGAAGTAGCTAAATTACGCAATTTACCTAAACGCGATGTATATCAAGCATATCATCAATAAAAAAAGCATTGAAAAGTCATCTTACTTTTCAATGCTTTTTTCGTTTGGTAAAATAATACTTTATATTAGAAAAGTATCATTTACTTAGAAAATTTTTATTCACTTACTTTTTTAGGTTTGATTGGATTTCTTTCATTAATGCTTCTGCACCTTCAGAAGACAAGATTAATTTACCGCCTACTAAGCGCATGTTTTCATCAGAAACTTCACCAGTTACTGCACATGTCATGTTAGGCATATATTTTTTTAAGATAATTTTGTCGTCGTCTACGTAGATTTCTAAAGCATCCTTTTCTGCAATACCTAATGTACGGCGCAATTCAATTGGAATTACCACACGACCTAATTCGTCTACTTTACGTACGATACCTGTTGATTTCATAATTAATATTTCCTCCTATATTCTTAATTAACTTATTTAAATTTCGTCAAAATTCGACATTTACCTTGTCTATTTAGAATCATACCAACTAATACCATAAACGTCAATTAATTAGCATTCATAATTTCTTCGTTTGAGAAACTTTTTTGTCATATTTGTACTATAATGTGCAGATATGAAAAATATTTACCAAAAATTTTTTGCAATAGTCAAAAAGCTTTAAGAAATTCCCAATTTTGTGTGTTGATTTTTCGACATGTTGGGATTCCGATAAACTTTCATTGAAACAAGTTTCGTACTTGGTTAGAATAAAGATTATACTTAACAAACAAATGGAGGCACTTTCGTGAGTGAACAACAAACATTTTATATAACAACCCCAATTTATTATCCAAGCGGTAAGTTTCACATCGGTACCGCCTATACAACGGTTGCATCAGATGCAATAGCGCGGTATAAGCGTTTAAAAGGTTTTGATGTACGCTTTTTAACAGGTATGGACGAACACGGTCAAAAAATACAGGAAAAAGCGCAAGAGTCTGGTATGCACCCACAAGATTACGTAAACGAAATTGCAGAGAGTGCAAAGAAATTATGGGATACTATGGATATTTCCTATAATGACTTTATTCAAACTACTGAAAAGCGCCATGTTGATGCAGTCGAAAAGATTTTCCAAAAGTTTTTGGATAATGGCGATATTTATATAGGTGAATACGAAGGGTTATATTGTGTGCCTTGTGAATCTTACTATACTGAGACGCAATTAATGGACGGAAAGTGCCCGGATTGTGGTCGGGGTGTTCAAAAGGTAAATGAAGAATCTTACTTCTTTAATATGAAAAAGTATGCAGATCGATTACTTGCTTATTATGAGGATAATTTAGAATTTATAGAACCTGAATCTCGAAAAAATGAAATGATTAATAACTTCATTAAACCGGGATTGGAAGATTTATCGGTTTCTCGAACATCATTCGACTGGGGTATTAAAGTACCAGGAAATCCGAAACATGTTATTTATGTTTGGGTAGATGCTTTATCGAACTACATTACTTCATTAGGGTATGGTTCTGACAATGAAGAGTTGTTCAATAAATACTGGCCAGCCGATGTCCATGTAGTAGGTAAAGATATCGTGCGATTCCATACGATTTATTGGCCGATCTTCCTAATGGCCTTGGAGTTGCCTTTACCGAAAAAGATTTTTGCACACGGTTTCATTATGATGAAGGATGGCAAGATGTCGAAATCTAAAGGAAACGTTGTCTATCCAGAAATGTTAATCGAGCGATATGGTCTAGATGCGACACGCTATTTCTTATTACGTGAATTGCCATTTGGTCAAGATGGTGTCTTCTCACCAGAATCATTTGTGGAACGTACAAACTTTGATTTAGCAAATGACTTAGGAAATCTTTTAAATCGAACTGTTTCAATGATGAACAAGTATTTTGATGGAGAAATTCCTACTGAAAACTTACAGGAAACGGAATTTGATGCAGCTTTAAAATCACATGCTGAAAGTGTACGTATTAGATATGAAGAAAGTATGGAAAAAATGCAATTTAGTGTCGTACTTTCGGAGATTTGGTCACTTGTATCACGTACAAATAAGTATATTGATGAAACATCTCCTTGGGTATTGGCAAAAGACGAGGCGGATAGAAATAAGTTAGCTGCTGTAATGAATAATTTAGCAGAAAGTTTACGTCATATTGCAGTGCTGATTCAACCGTTTATGACAAATGCACCAAAGCAAATTATGGAGCAATTAGGACTAGATGATAAATTATTAGCATGGGACACAATTGAAACATTCGGCAATGTTATTCCAGGAAACATTAAAGTGGTAGAAAAAGGAACACCAATTTTCCCACGTTTAGATGCGGAAATTGAAGTGGGCTATATTCGTGAACAAATGCAAGGCTCTGTAAAAACAACAGAACAAGAAGAATCTACAAGTGTAGAAGCACCTAATACAGAAGAAATTTCAATAGACGATTTCATGAAAATTGATTTAAGAGTTGCGACAGTATTAGCTTGTGAACCGGTTGCAAAAGCGAAGAAGCTGCTAAAGTTAAAAGTGGACTTAGGTTATGAGCAACGTCAAGTTGTTTCAGGTATTGCTGAGCATTATAAACCAGAAGAATTGGTTGGTAAAAAAGTAATTGTAGTAGCAAATTTAAAACCGGTTACATTGCGTGGAGAATTATCTCAAGGTATGATTTTAGCGGGCTCGCACGATGGCATATTAACATTGGCAACTGTCGATCCTAAATTGGCAAACGGTGCACAAGTGAAGTGATTTAAATGGAGTCTGTTGGACGAATGATGTTCAACAGGCTTTTGTATTTTAATCCGCTATAAAGTATATTGATATAATATTTTGTTGAGAGAAATAGTTAATTCTATAGTTATTTGGAATTATAATTACTATTTTTGAACAGGTAATATAACAAGGGGTTTTATTTTTGTAATTTGAATGTAATAATACTGAAAACTAAGAAATATGTTCACTGAGTACAATACACGATAGGAGAAATGATGATGAGCACATATATCGATACACATGTCCATTTAAACGCAGATCAGTATGAGGAAGATTTACATGAGGTAATTGACCGAGCAATTGCTGCAAAAATAGAAAAAATGGTTGTTATCGGCTTTGATAAAAAAACAATAGAACGAGCGATGCAACTTATAGAAGAGTTTGATTTTATTTATGCCGTGATTGGTTGGCATCCAGTAGATGCAATAGATTGTACAGATGAATACTTAAATTGGATTGAACAACTTGCAAAACATCCTAAAGTAGTTGGGATTGGTGAAACAGGACTGGATTATTATTGGGATAAATCACCGAAAGATATCCAACAGTACTGGTTCCGAAAGCAAATCCAACTAGCAAAAAAACTTAATTTGCCAATTATTATTCATAACCGTGATGCAACAGGAGATGTTGTTCGCATTTTACATGAAGAAGATGCAGCAGCTGTGGGTGGTATTATGCATTGTTTTGGTGGGAGTGTTGAAACTGCCCGTGAATGCATAGACATGAACTTTATGATTAGTTTAGGAGGACCTGTAACATTTAAAAATGCGCGTCAGCCAAAAGAAGTAGCCACTGAAATACCATTGGAACACCTATTAATAGAAACAGATGCTCCGTATTTAGCACCTCATCCTTACAGAGGGAAACGAAACGAACCTGCGTACGTTACTTTAGTCGCGGAGGAAATTGCACGACTTAAGGAATTACCAGTGGAAGAAGTTGCCTTAAAAACGACTGAAAATGCAAAGCGCTTTTTTAAAATTGATTAATAACCATGAAGTAAAATTGCAAAATAAATAATCCAAAAAAATATTTATCAAATTGATGGAATACTTATTTGGATTATTTTTTATTTGGAATTGATTAAAGTTTTAATACGTCTCCAATACTAGTTGTGTCACGAGTTTAAATAAAACACCCAATTTTACAAAAATTCATTTCTATTGACAGTACGAAAAGTAGTCGCGTATAATCCAACTTTGTATTAAGGAGGCGTTATTTTCATGTCAAATCAATCCATGAAAAGCCAGTTCTTAGGATCATTGAGGAGTAAGCAAACAGGAATTCGGGTTTTATCGGTAGTCCTGTTTGTATCTGTAATTGCATTCGTTCTTTATCATGGAACGAAAACTCCCGTTACGCTTATTGCAAACGGTGAGACATCAAAATTATACACACACGCAACTACGGTTGATGAGCTACTTACAGCTCAAAATATAGATTTAACTAATTATGATAAAGTATCACCCTCACTGAGCACCAAGATTGATAGTGGAATGTCAATCGAATGGGAACAGGCAAAAGAAATAGTAATTTCAGTTGATGGAAATCAGTCAAAAGTTTGGACAACTGAAAAAGTAGTGAAGAACATTTTGGAAGAAGCAAATATTGAAGTAACAGAGCAGGATCTTGTATCACAAAGCTTAGATACAGAAGTAGGAGCCGATAACAAAATCGATATTCAAAAGGCGTTTCAGTTAACGCTTGTCGATGGCACAAAAGAGAGACAAGTATGGTCCACTTCGACTACGGTCGCTAACTTTTTAAAACAACAAGAGATTCAACTAGGTGAATCGGATCGTGTCGATAAAAATTTGGAGGACGTTATCACTCCGAATGATAAAATCGCAGTTGTTCGCGTAGAAAAGGTTACCGATGTAGTGGAGGAATCAGTAGATTTCCCAATTGAAAGAAAAAACGATTCTTCGTTATTGAAGGGTAAAGAGAAAGTTGTAACAGAAGGTAAAAAAGGTAAAGTCGAGCGTACGTATAATATCGTGAAAGAAAACGGTAAAGTTGTATCTAAAAAGGTAGCTTCTGAAAAAATAATTGACCAACCGAAAACAAAGGTTTTATCAGTAGGTACAAAAGTTGTAACTGCAAAAGTATCACGTTCTAGTGAACCGAAGTCAGGAAAAGAGTTTTATGTTGAAGCAACTGCATATACACCACACTGCACAGGCTGCTCAGGTATATCAGCAGCTGGTCTTAACCTGCGCGCAAATCCAGATATGAAGGTTATTGCGGTGGATCCTCGTATTATCCCATTAGGCACAAAAGTTTGGGTTGAGGGCTATGGTAACGCGGTAGCTGCAGATACAGGTGGAGCTATTAAAGGTAATAAGATTGACGTTTTAGTACCAACAAAATCTGAGGCATATAACTGGGGACGTAAAAAAGTACGTCTTAAAGTATTAAAATAATATCCCGTAAATTAAACAAATAGAAATGTGTTTGTTAAAGAATATTCTTATCATCTGTTAGTCGCCACAGCTCTTGGCTTTTTGGAAGTTTTACAGTAATTTTCAATATAGGGGTTTGGATTAGTAGAGATAAAGTATATTCTATAAAATATTATTCCAAAATGTATAGTAGCTTTCTCGCTTTTTGACTGATAGCGAGGAAGCTTTTTTCGCTGTATTGGAAATAATCAAATGTAGGATTCAGAGTTGTACGGGGGATATGTGCTTTAGCTCAAATAGTAAGTACAGAAGTAACAAAACGCATTCTATGGTAAAATAGCGAAAGACTATGTTAGAAAAGAGGAACATTTCTTGGATATTCAAGAGATTATTGTTGTCGAAGGAAAAGATGATACAACTGCAATTAAGCGTGCGACAGGTGCAGATACAATTGAAACAAATGGCTCAGCAATTTCGGATGAAGTATTACGTAGAATTGCACATGCGCAAAAGAAACGAGGCGTCATCGTTTTTACTGACCCGGATTACCCTGGACGCCGAATTCGTGCCATTATTGAAGAGCGTATCCCCGGAGTAAAACATGCATTTTTAGCAAAGGCAAAAACCATTGCAAAAAACGGCAAAGGTTTAGGGGTTGAGCATGCGAGTGATGAAGATATTCGTGAAGCATTAAGTAATGTATATACATTAGCTGAATCACAAATTGATGAGAAAATTACATTGGAAGATTTAATGATAGCCAAACTGATAGGTCACCCCCAATCGAAAAAGCGACGTGAACAGTTAGGGGAAATTTTAAATATAGGAATGACAAACGGGAAGCAATTGCATAAACGATTAATGATGTTTCAGATTTCAATCGAGCAATTCGCAGAAGCCATTTTGCAATTAGATCAGGAGGATATGCATGTATAAAGACATTGCCACACCGGTACGTACTAAGGAAATTTTAGAGAAGTACGGATTTTCATTTAAAAAAAGTTTAGGACAGAACTTTTTAATAGATCCCAATATTTTACGAAACATTGTTAGCCATGCGAATTTAACAGAAAATAGTGGGGCGATTGAAGTCGGTCCTGGTATTGGTGCATTAACAGAGCATTTAGCGCGGGAAGCCAAGAAGGTTGTATCGTTTGAGATTGACCAACGACTGTTGCCAGTATTGGAAGATACGCTCAGCCCTTATAATAATGTAAAAATTGTTCATTCAGACATTTTAAAAGCAGATGTAGAACAAGTAATTGCTGAGGAAATGCCGGGCATTGAAGATATAATGGTTGTAGCAAATTTACCTTATTACGTTACAACACCAATTTTAATGAAACTTTTGAATGATCGTTTACCTATTCGTGGCTTTGTGGTCATGATGCAGAAGGAAGTAGCGGACCGTATTACCGCAAAACCAGGTACGAAAGCGTATGGTTCATTATCCATTGCAATTCAATATTACGTAACTGCAGAAATTGCCATGATTGTACCGAAGACGGTATTCATGCCACAGCCTAATGTAGATTCTGCGGTTATTCGACTTATAAAACATGAAACACCGCCAGTTAAAGTCATTGATGAAGACTTTTTATTCGAAGTTTCTCGTGCATCGTTTGCACAACGTCGCAAAACGATTTTAAATAATTTACAAAACGGACTTGTAAATGGGAAACAAAATAAAGAGCTCATTATTCAAGCTCTAGCAGAAGCGGGGATTGATCCAAGTCGCCGTGGCGAAACGTTGAGTATTCAAGAATTTGGAAAATTATCAGATTGCTTACATCCAGCCTTTTGTGTTCGACAATAATGTGAATGTAGAGTTGAAAAAACTTCAGAAAAACTTCAGAAAAAAGTTGACGGCTTCGAATAGCGGTGATAAAATATTATATTTTATTGACATTTAAAATACACTGTGTTAAACTGGTTTATAGTGAGGTGTATGCAAAAATGCCAAAAACGTTAGCAGACATTAAAAAATCATTAGATAGTCACTTGGGTAAACGTTTGCAATTAAAAGCAAATGGAGGCCGCAAGAAAACGATTGAATGTGAGGGTGTCTTAAGTGATACTTATCACGCAGTGTTCGTTATCGAACTAAAGCAAGAGGATAATGCGAATAAACGCGTCTCTTACAGTTACACAGATATACTTACTGAAGCAGTAGAGATTACTTTTTTAGATGATGCTGTTGCTACCATCAAATAGTTTTTCTAGTACTTATTTTAATATTTTTTAAAAAAGCGCTCATTTTATATGAGTGTTTTTTTATTTTTTACACATGCTAAGTGCGTCAACGAAAAGGGAGGTTTTTTGCATGGCGAAACAAAAAATCATGTCTAGCCGTCTAAAGGAAGAGATTGCAAAAGAACTTGGATTTTATGACGTAGTGGAACGTGAGGGTTGGGGCGGTATTAAATCCCGTGATGCAGGAAACATGGTAAAGCGTGCAATTGAAATGGCCGAGAATAACTTAGCCAAACAGAACTCGCAGAACAACCAAAAGTAAGTTGACGAAAAGTGACACCCTTAAGCAAGGTAATCCTTGCGAGGGTGTTCTTTTTATAAGTTGAAATATGCGTAAAAAGTATCTACTTTAGTACATTGCTCAAGCACGTCGTATGTTAAAATAGGTATATTAATAAATTGATTACGTAATTAAAATTGCGTGCCTTATCTAGTAGGAGGAATTTTCAATGTTGTATGTAAAAGCACCCGCTAAAATTAATTTAACACTCGATGTGCTTTATAAGCGTCCAGATAATTATCATGAAGTAGAGATGGTTATGACTACGGTTGATTTAGCTGACCGGATTGGACTCGAGACGCGTAAAGACGGACAAATTAAAATTATCTCGGCCGATAATTTTGTGCCGGATGACCAACGTAATTTCGCTTATCAAGCGGCTGAGCTAATTAAAAGTACATACGATATTAAAGAAGGCGTCGACATTTCAATTGAAAAACAAATTCCAATTGCGGCAGGTTTAGCTGGCGGAAGTAGCGATGCAGCTGCTACGTTGCGCGGTTTAAATGAGCTTTGGAATTTAAATTTATCTTTAGACGAGCTAGCTGAACTAGGTTCGAAAATTGGTTCCGATGTATCGTTCTGTGTATACGGTGGTACGGCCCTAGCAACTGGGCGCGGAGAAAAAATTCAGGAACTAACAGCACCCCCAACTTGTTGGGTTGTATTAGCAAAGCCGAAAATTGGCGTTTCTACTGCAGATGTATATGGTGGATTAAATATTGAAGGTTTAAATCATCCAAATACAAAACAAATGATAAAAGCTATTGAGACGGATGATTATGAATTAATGTGCCAGTCGCTTGGAAATGTTTTGGAAACTGTAACATTTAAATTACATCCAGAAGTAATTACGATTAAAGAGCAGATGCAACGCTTTGGTGCTGATGCCGTACTGATGAGTGGCAGTGGTCCGACAGTGTTTGGCCTAGTCGAAAATGAAGCACGTGTTAGTCGCATTTACAATGGATTAAGAGGTTTTTGTGAGGAAGTATATGTAGTTCGTATGTTAGGGGAACGTAATCCACTTGCATAAATACGTATAATTATGGTAATTTGACTATTAAATATTCGTATTTTAATTATTAATGTTTAGGAGAGGGTCGCATGAAATGGAAGCGTAGTGAACGCCTTGTAGATATGACTTATTATTTACTTGAGCATCCACATCAGTTGATCCCGCTAACTTATTTTTCTGAGCTTTACAGTTCTGCAAAGTCTTCGATTAGTGAAGATTTAACAATTGTAAAGGAAACATTTGAAGAAAAAGGAATCGGGTTATTGACAACCGTACCTGGCGCAGCAGGTGGTGTTAAATATATTCCTAGAATGGCGGAACATGAAGTTCGTCAAATTACTAGGGAATTAATTGCTGAATTAAGCCAATCAGATCGTCTACTTCCTGGTGGGTATTTGTTTATGACGGATTTATTGGGAAATCCTGAGTTGATGAATCGTGTAGGGAAAGTATTTGCGAGTGCATTTGGTGACCAAAAAATTGATGTCATCATGACAGTTGCAACAAAGGGTATTTCAATTGCCCATGCGATTGCAAGACATTTAAATGTGCCTGTAGTCGTAGTCCGTCGTGACAGCAAAGTAACAGAGGGTTCAACTGTAAGTATAAATTATGTATCAGGATCTTCCCGTCGTATTCAAACTATGGTTTTATCTAAGCGTAGTATGAAAAGCGGCCAGCGCGTATTAATTACCGATGATTTTATGAAAGTCGGAGGTACGATGAATGGAATGAAAAACTTACTAGAAGAATTTGATTGTGAACTTGCAGGTATTGCTGTCTTAGTCGAAGCAGAACATGCAGATGAAACACTAGTAGGAGACTATTATTCATTAGTAAAGCTACAAGAAGTAAATGAGAAAGATCGCACTATTGCATTAAGTGAAGGTAATTTTTTTCAAAAGGGGAGAAATTAGTATGAAAACAGTATCAACAACAAATGCACCTGCAGCAATCGGACCATATGCACAAGGGATCGTCGTAAATAATATGTTTTACTCTTCAGGTCAAATCCCACTTACAGCATCAGGGGAACTAGTAGAAGGCGATATTGAAGTACAGACACATCAAGTATTTGAAAACTTAAAGGCAGTTTTGGCTGCTGCAGGTTCGTCTTTAAATCAGGTTGTAAAAACAACAGTATTTATGAAAGACATGAATGATTTTGCTGCAATGAATGAAGTGTATGCAAGTCATTTTGGCGATCATAAACCAGCACGGTCGGCAGTAGAAGTTGCGCGGCTTCCGAAAGATGTACAAGTTGAAATTGAAGTTATAGCGTTAGTTAAATAATAATACAGCCTACACCTTTACTATAGAAAAGGGTGTAGGTTTTTCTATTTTATAAATATTATTATAGATTTTTTCGTTGAATTATTACAAAATAATAAATAAAACGCAGAATATTTTGTTTATTTTAACAATTATAAAAATTGTAGATAGAAAAAAATTACATTCTATTGTATTCTATGATAAAAGGTGCAATTTAAGTGATTAAATGAATGGAAGAGAAGAAATTCCCTTTTTTTCAGTATTACAAAATGAAGCACCTAAGTATAGGGGGAGAATTCATAATGGAAATAACAGACGTAAGATTACGACGTGTTCAAACAGATGGACGTATGCGCGCAATTGCATCAATTACACTAGATGATGAATTTGTTATTCATGATATTCGTGTAATTGATGGAAATACTGGTTTATTTGTAGCGATGCCAAGTAAAAGAACACCAGATGGTGAATTCCGGGATATCGCACACCCAATCAATTCGAATACACGTAATAAAATCCAGGACATCGTTTTAGAGGCATTCCATGCTTCGGCTGATGAAAATCAGGGCGATGCTATGGAATTGGAAGAAGCAAATGTTTAATAATAAAACTAAGGGGTCACTCATTTGAGGAGGCTCTTTTTTTATTTTTTTGATAAAAATGTTCTATAACAGAAAAAAAGGGAATAATGTCGAAAAAGCCATAATAATTATATATTTTAATCGCATTTAAATATGTGATTTCAAACTTTTGTCAAGTCTGAATACCTTGAAAAGATTGTGAATTTACTATATAGTCATAAGAGAAAATGAGCTGAAAATGGAGGACTTGTAATATGACAAATATTTATGCAGTTGTCTTGGCTGCTGGTCAAGGTACACGAATGAAGTCCAAATTATATAAAGTGCTTCACCCAGTATGTGGAAAACCAATGGTAGAACATGTAATCGACCATATTGGTTCTCTCGATGTTGAACGCGTCGTGACTGTTGTAGGACATGGTGCAGAGCTTGTTCAAGAAACACTTGGAAATAAAAGTGAGTATGTTTTACAAGCAGAGCAACTTGGTACTGCACACGCTGTTCAGCAAGCAGAGCCTATTTTAAAAGGACTTACTGGAACTACACTTGTAGTATGTGGAGATACGCCTTTAATTCGTCCTGAAACAATGCAAGCATTACTAGATCACCATGCTTCAGAAAATGCAAAAGCTACTATTTTGACAGCGGTTACAGATAACCCTACCGGCTACGGACGTATTTTACGTAACGAAGATGGTCAGGTTTCTCAAATTGTTGAGCAAAAAGATGCAACACAGGAGCAACAGCTTGTAAAAGAAATAAATACAGGTACTTACTGCTTTGATAATGAAGCGTTATTTGAGGCCCTAAAGCAAGTGAAAAATGAAAATGCACAGGGTGAATACTATTTACCGGATGTCATTGAAATCCTTCAAAAGCAAGGTGAAATTGTTGCAGCACATGTGACAGATAGCTTTGATGAAACGCTGGGTGTTAATGATCGCTTTGCGCTGTCTCAAGCTGAAGAGTTAATGCGAGCTCGTATTAATGAACGTCATATGAGAAATGGTGTAACGATTATTAATCCGGCAACTACACATATTAGTGCAGATGCGATTATTGGCAGTGACTCTGTTATTTTACCTGGTGTAATTATTGAAGGTAAAACGGTAATTGGGGAAGACTGCAAAATTGGTCCGAACAGCCACATCGTTGATAGCCAAATTGGAAATAAAACTACGATTCACAGTTCAGTTGTGCTAAATAGCCAAGTGGGTGATGAAACGGCAGTTGGTCCATTTGCGCATTTACGTCCGGAATCGTCATTAGGAAACCATGTAAAAATTGGTAACTTTGTGGAAGTTAAGAAAAGCACGCTAGGTGATGATACAAAAGTGTCCCACTTAAGTTATATTGGTGATGCAGAAGTAGGCAGCAATGTAAATATTGGTTGTGGTTCTATTACTGTGAACTATGATGGTAAAAATAAATATAAGACAATTATTGAAGACGATGTATTTATTGGATGCAATTCAAATTTAGTTGCCCCGGTAACTTTGAAAAAAGGGTCATTTATTGCAGCTGGCTCAACAATTACAAAAGAAGTTCCAGAAGATGCATTAGCGATTGCACGTGCTCGTCAGGAAAATAAGCTAGGCTATATGAGTAAATTAAATTCAAAATAAAATTATTTAAAATACAGGAGGCCATCATGCCGTATCAATACGCTGACTCAAAATTAAAAATCTTCTCATTAAATTCAAACAATCCCCTTGCAAAAGAGATTGCTGATGAAATGGGTGTAGAACTAGGGAAATCATCTGTAAAACACTTCAGTGATGGAGAAGTCCAAATTAGCATTGAAGAAAGTATTCGAGGAATGGATGTATTTATCGTTCAATCTACTTCTGCTCCTGTTAATGAACATTTAATGGAACTTTTAATTATGATTGATGCTGTTAAACGTGCATCTGCTCGCACGGTAAACGTTGTTATGCCTTACTATGGCTATGCACGTCAAGACCGTAAAGCAAAAGCGCGTGAACCAATTACTGCTAAATTAGTAGCAAATCTTCTCGAGACTGCCGGTGCAACTCGTGTAATCGTATTAGATTTACACGCACCTCAAATTCAAGGTTTCTTCGATATTTTAATTGACCATTTAGTGGCAGTACCACTACTTGCTGAACATTTCGGTTCTAAAGGATTTAAAGAAGAGGAATTAGTAATCGTTTCTCCAGACCATGGTGGAGTAACACGTGCTCGTAAAATGGCTGAGCGCTTAAAAGCTCCAATTGCCATTATTGATAAACGTCGTCCAAAGCCGAATGTAGCGGAAGTTATGAACATTGTTGGTAATGTAGAAGGTAAAGTATGTATTTTAATCGATGATATTATTGATACGGCAGGTACAATTACGATTGGTGCAGAGGCATTAATTAAGAGTGGTGCAAAAGAAGTTTATGCTTGCTGTTCTCACCCAGTATTATCTGGTCCAGCAATTGAGCGTATTGAAAATTCTTCAATTAAAGAGTTGGTTGTAACAAATACCATTCAATTAAGCGAAGATAAAATTTCTCCAAAAGTTAAGCAATTATCTGTTGCTAAATTAATGGCAGATGCAATCTCTCGTGTTTATGAAAATAAATCAGTTAGTACATTATTTGATTAATAAAATTTGGACAGCTCAGGGATATTATTCCCTGGGCTGTTTTTCTTTTTTGATTGAGATATAACTATTAATTTTTTAAAAAGTCAGATTATTAATATGTTTAATTTCTACAAATGCAGGGTAAATAAACTATTGTATAACTACTTAAGGGGGACGATGGAATATGACTGCAGTTTTAAAAGCAAAAAAGCGCAATACTGGGAAACGTTCGACATTAACCCAACTTAGAAAAGATGGTCAGTTAGCAGGTGTGCTATATGGCTACGAAACAAATACAACGCCGATTTCGTTAGATTATAGAGAAACGGCAAAGGTAGTTCAAACATATGGTACAGCAAGCGTGTTTAAAATTGAAGTAGACGGGAAAAGAGTAAATGCAGTACTTACTGATATCCAACGTGATGCAATTAAAGGTCTTGTAAAACACGTTGACTTCCTTGCTATCAATATGAAAGAAGAGCTTGAAGTAGATGTTCCTGTAGCATTTATAGGAACTTCAGTTGGTGTGAAGGAAGGTGGAGTGTTAACTCAACCGAATCATACATTAAAAGTGAAAGTAAATCCAAGCGATATTCCAGATACTGTAGAAATTGATGTATCCGGATTAGAAGTTGGTGATACGTTATCTGTGGGTAATGTTCGTGATCAGTTTACAGGATTTTCAATAGTACAAGATGACGATTATACATTAGCAACGGTAACACCACCAGCGGCACCAGTTGAAGATGTTAATGCAGATGCAGAAAATGTTACAGCCGATGATGTTGAAGCAACGGGAGAAAAATTAACACCTGAAAAACCAGGTAGAGAAGATTAGCATTTAAAAAAGTCGCCCTATAGGGTGGCTTTTTTTTTGCTTCAAAAAAGCTTCGACATCCGAAAGAAAATCAGTATAATAATATGAAGATGCGTAAATATTAAGAAAAATCAGAGGGATTTATGAGAACACATAATGAAAAGATGAGTATTTATCATGGAATGGCTTCTGCCGTTGCACAAAATACTTCAAATAGCTATATTCCAATATTTGCTATGACCATTCTCGGTGCAACAAATTATCAGGTGGGGTTAATTAGTTCTTTACCACCACTCATTACATTACTAATGACATTACCTGCCGCCATTTTACTGAATCGGTCTATTGAACAAAAAAGGCTTGTTGCTTTTTCTGTATTAGCCGCGCGCTTTGTATTTTTGCTAATTGCATTTGTTAGTTATGTGCCTGGAAGCTTTGGTTCATGGCTGCTTTTAGCATTAATTGCTGCGATGAGTGTACCGAATACGATGGCTAATATGGGGTGGCAATCTTTTATCGGGAATATTATCGAGGAAACACGCAGGGCACAGTTTTTCAGTGATCGTAACAGATTGTTAACAATTGTAGGCTTAATTGTCACACTCACTATTGGCGTTGTTATGAAAGATATGACGGCTAATCAAATAGCTTATCAAATCTTATTTATGTTTACTTTTGTTGTTGGGATTGTAGAGCTCTATTTTTTATTAAAACACAATGAGCCTGTACGAGAACTAAGTTTGGAAAAGAAGCGTGCGATGGATTGGTCCATTTTTAAAAATAATAAGTATGTATTGTTTTTAATTGTTGCCCTTATTTTTAACTTTGGTTGGCAAATGGCATGGGGACTTTTTAATATTTATAATGTACGTTATGCAGGAGCAACTATTTTTTGGATTAGTATGTTCAATGTAGCGAATATGTCGGCACAAATATTCTCCTTTTCATTATGGCGGAAGTGGTCTCAAAAATATGGCAATATGTATGTATTCGTCTGGGTAGCCTTTGGCATGTCGACAGCACCTTTACTAATGGTTTTATCGACAAACCTTTATTATTTAGTAGTAATGTCATTGATTTCAGGGTTATTCGTTTCAGGAACTGTATTAATATTGTTTAATTTATTGCTGGAAAACTCACCACAGGAAGTGCGTACTTATTGTATTACGACTTATAATGTGTTACTTGCCACTATAGCATTTACTTCCCCTCAAATCGGCATTTGGCTCCTCGAAGCATATACGATGGAAGTAGCAATGTATTTATCGACAGTTGTACGTTTTCTAGCAGCGGTAGGCTTTTTCGTGCTGTATATGGTGAGGAAAAAAAGAGATAGTTCGTTAGCGCCATACTAATCGGTGATGCATACGTTCTAAGAGAATGTGTGATAAAATAAAGGCGATTAGAGAAAAAGGATGCGATTACTAGTGAAATTAATTATTGGATTAGGGAATCCAGGGAAACCATATGAACATACACGTCATAATATAGGTTTTGATGTGATTGATGAATTAGCAAATCGGTGGAATGCACCATTAAACCAGACAAAATTTAATGGCATGTATGCAACGGTTCATCGTCCTGAAGGAAAAGTCATTTTATTGAAGCCATTAACATATATGAATTTATCAGGAGAAAGTGTAAGACCTTTAATGGATTATTTTGATATAGAAATTGAAGATATTATTGTTATTTATGATGATTTAGATTTAGAAACGGGTAAACTAAGATTACGCAGCAAGGGAAGCGCTGGTGGTCATAATGGGATTAAATCTTTAATACAGCATTTAGGTACACAAGAATTTAATCGAATCCGTGTCGGTGTGAATCGTCCTCCTGCAGGCATGAAAGTGGCTGATTATGTATTATCGAAGTTTTCAAAAGATGATCAGCCTATAGTAAAAGATGCTATTGATAAGAGTTGTGATGCAATTGAAACAGCATTAACAAAGCCATTTTTGGAAGTGATGAACAAATTCAACGGCGCATAAATTAATTAAATGATGGCTATACTTTAACATACATAAGTGTTTTAAAGGAGGCCATGGGAGATGCCTGTACGCTACCTATGTAGACATTGTAAGGTAGAGATTGGTACTTTACCTTTTGAGGCGGAAGAGACAATTCAAAAACTTCATTTATTTGAAATAGGTGAAATAGATGATTATCTTGAAAAAAACGAGCGTGGAGAAACGACAATTCATAGTATTTGTGAGCACTGTGAAGATTCCTTGCGTCAGTTCCCAGATTATTATGCGCTTAAAAAATGGTTACAGTAAAGGAGTTGCTTTGGTCGCATACAGTGCGCCAAGGCTTTTTCCGTTTCTATATCCACTTACTTAAAATAGAGGAAGGGGACTATACGTGGATACGATTCATCAGTTATTAAAAAAAGATAAACAGATTGATAATGTTATAGAGCAAATAGCCAAGAATTTAGCGAATGACTACCTCATAACAGGGTTGACCGGTAGTGCGAGGCCGGCTTTAATTCATACGATTTACCAGGAAACGAACAAATCCATTTATATCGTATCCTCCAATTTGCTGCAGGCACAGAAATTGGTCGATGATTTAAGTGCATTAGTCGGTGAGGAACATGTTCATTATTATCCTGCGGAAGAATTTATCGCAGCGAATATGACAATTTCTTCTCCAGAGCTTCGTGCACAGCGTATTGCGACTTTAGGAAGATTAGTAAATAAAGAGCGCGGTATTTATATCATTCCAGCCGCAGGAATGCGCAGGATGTTAAATGCCCCGCAAGACTGGCTTGGACACGAGCTTTCAACATCTTTAGGTGAGGATGTCGACATTAGTCAGTGGTTAAATAAACTTGTGGAAATGGGCTATACGAGAAGTGAAATGGTAACTACCCCTGGGGAGTTTGCCATGCGCGGAGGGATTTTGGACATCTACCCACCATATGCGCAAAATCCAATTCGAATTGAATTATTTGATACAGAAGTAGATTCAATCCGTACATTTTCGGCTGACAATCAGCGTTCTATTGAGAAATTAAATGATATTAAAATCTTGCCTGCAACGGAATTAATTCTTACAAAAGACGAACGAATCATTCTTGCAGATCGCCTAGAAGTATCTCTGGCAGCAAGCTTAAAGAAGGTTCGTAAGCAAGAAACACAGGAACTACTTATGCAAAATATCACACAGGATATTGAAATGCTTCGTCATGGTCATTTACCGGATCATATTGCAAAATATGGCTCGTTACTATTTGAGAAGCCTCATTTTCTAGGTGATTACTTCATGCAAGATGGCCTCGTTCTTTTTGATGAACTAGGACGAATACAAGAAGTAATGGAAGCATGGGAACGTGAGGAGAGTGGCTGGTTTATTTCGTTAATCGAAGAAGGGAAAATGCTTCATGAAGTAAAGCCTTCCCATTCGATGAAAGAACTACTTGCCATGTTAAATCAGCAAAAGGTGTATTTTGCGTTATTTACACGTACATTTGCAGGTGTCACGCTTAAGAAGACGATTAATTTTTCATGCAAGCCAATGCAACAATTCCATGGACAGATTGCATTATTACAAAATGAGATTGAACGTTGGACCCATGAAAAATTTGTTGTTCTGTTTACGGCTAATTCCGAAAATCGCATAAAAGCTATGCAAAATTTATTGGACGACTATCATATAGCATCAACAATTGGTTACTCAGATGCACCGGGTATTTATTTAGTGAACACAGCATTGTCATCAGGCTTTGAGCTCCCACTACAAAAAATAGCAGTTGTTACAGATGATGAACTGTTTAAACAACAGGCAAAGAAAAAATCACGTCCGCAGCAAATGACAAATGCGGAGAGAATTAAATCCTATACCGAAATTAAACCTGGAGACTATGTTGTCCATGTACATCACGGAATCGGGAAATATATCGGTATTGAAACACTCGTTGTAAATGGGACTCATCAGGATTATTTACATGTTCGCTACCGTGAAGATGATAAATTATATGTGCCTGTTGATCAAATTGAACTCATTCAGCGTTATGTGCCATCAGGTGAAAAGGAGCCTAAGCTTCATAAACTGGGCGGGACTGAATGGAAAAAGACGCGCACTAAAGTTTCGAATGCTGTACAAGATATAGCAGACGACTTAATTAAGCTTTATGCAAAGCGTGAAGCAGAAAAAGGTTTTGCATTTTCACCTGATTCCGATGAACAGCGTGGTTTTGAGGCAGCCTTCCCTTATGAAGAAACAGAAGATCAACTGCGTACAATCGCTGAAGTGAAAAAAGATATGGAACGTGAACGCCCGATGGACCGCCTTGTTTGTGGAGATGTAGGTTATGGGAAAACTGAAGTTGCGATTCGCGCTGCATTTAAAGCAATTTTAGATGGCAAACAGGTAGCCTTTTTAGTGCCAACAACGATTTTGGCACAGCAACATTATGAAACAATATCGAAGCGCTTTGAGGAATATGCAATTAATGTTGGGCTATTAAGTCGATTCCGTACTAAAAAGCAACAAACGGACACATTAAAAGGTTTACGGGAAGGAATCGTTGATATAGTTATAGGTACACATCGTATCTTATCGAAAGATGTAGTGTATCAGGATCTTGGTTTACTTATTGTCGATGAGGAGCAGCGTTTTGGTGTTACTCATAAAGAGAAAATTAAACAGCTACGGACTAATGTCGATGTGTTGACACTTACGGCTACACCGATTCCACGTACACTCCATATGTCCATGGTTGGGGTTCGTGACTTATCCGTAATTGAAACACCGCCGCAAAACCGTTTCCCTGTACAGACCTATGTAATGGAGCATAATGGTGCGCTCATTCGCGAAGCAATTGAGCGTGAAATGGCGCGTGGAGGGCAAGTCTTTTATTTATACAATCGAGTAGAAGATATTACAAGACGTGTAGAGGAGATTCAAATGCTTGTTCCTGATGCGCGGGTTGCTTTTGCACATGGGCAAATGACGGAAGCAAAGCTTGAATCCGTTATTTTAGCGTTTATTGAAGGGGAATTTGATGTTTTAGTAACGACAACAATTATCGAAACAGGCGTTGATATTCCAAACGTAAATACATTAATTGTACATGATGCAGATCGAATGGGTCTTTCTCAGCTATATCAGCTGCGTGGACGTGTTGGTCGATCGAATCGTATTGCCTATGCCTACTTTATGTATGAACACGATAAAGTACTGACAGAGGTAGCAGAGCAGCGTTTACAGGCAGTTAAGGAATTCACGGAACTTGGTTCAGGTTTTAAAATAGCAATGCGTGATTTATCAATTCGTGGGGCAGGAAATTTACTCGGTGCGCAGCAGCATGGGTTCATTGATTCCATCGGTTTTGATCTGTACTCACAAATGCTGGAAGAAGCGGTGGAAGAACGTCGCAGTGGTGTGAAAAAAGAAGAGAAGCAGGAAATTGAAATTATGCTGCACATTGATGCGTATATACCAGACGCATATATTCCGGATGGCTTTCAAAAAATCCAGATGTATAAACGAATTAAAGCAATGGAGCGCATTGAGGATTATTTAGAAATAATTGATGAATTACAGGACCGTTTTGGGGATCTACCAGTAGAAACGGAGCGACTCATGCGCATTGCACGTATGAAGGTATGGGCAATGGAGGCAGGTGTGCTGTCAATTAAAGAAAAGCAGCAAACCGTATCGATTATCCTCTCGGAGGAAGGCACAGCCAATACAAATGGCGCGCAAATTGTAGAGCAATCGATGGAATTTGGTCGAGCAGTAGGCTTCGGAATGGAAGGCGCACAGCTAGTAGTAACAGTAGATTATCATAAATGTGGAAACCACTTGCCATTCGATGTAGTTGAAAAAGTGATAAAAATTATTGCATCAGCAAAAAAATAATCATAAAAAGAGAGGGAATCTTAAAAGTTTTTAACTTTTAACATTTCCTCTCTTTTTTAATGCTAAATGAATTACAGGAAGTTTGGTTGCACACTATAATGAACACCACTCGCATAATTCAGACGTTGAAGTAATTCTTCACGATTTCGATGTTCTTCACGCAACTCCAATAATTGCTTTTCTCTTGTCGTCGAAAATGAAACTAATTCGCGCTGACCATTCTGTTTTTCCAAATAACGTTTAAAAATGCCGTTTTCAAACTTTGTAATAGTTGTAGCACGTTCTTTGGATAAATCAGGATAATAAGCTAAATGTGTTCCTGCATAATATTGCTGTTGACGATATGCATCAGGTGTTGTAGTAGTACGGTCTACTTTTAGCATGTAAAGCACCTCCCAAAAAGTTATCTATCATTTGTAAATATCCCTTTCTTTTTAAAACAAAACCATTTTTAAATTAAAGCGTTGTAATTTCCTATGCCTCTTATTGAAAATCGGGCCATAAAGCCCAGTTATTCAAAGGGACTTAAGGTAATTTTTTGTTTTTTTACTGTTACATTTATGCATAGTTTCAAGTTTTTCATACCATACTAGTTGCATCATGCTGTTAAATGATGTGAAAGTGAGGGAACATAAACGATGAAAGCAACAGGAATAGTTCGCCGCATCGATGATTTAGGTCGTGTTGTTATCCCAAAAGAAATTAGAAGAACTCTTCGTATTCGTGAGGGCGACCCTTTGGAAATTTATACGGATCGTGAAGGTGAAGTCATTTTAAAAAAATACTCACCAATTAATGATCTAGGTGAATTTGCACAACAATATGCGGAATCACTATTTGAAACATTAGGTACGCCAACATTAATAAGTGACCGAGATGAGGTAATTGCCGTTGCGGGCGTTTCCAAAAAGGATTATGTCGCAAGACGGTTAACGGTTTTTGCAGAAGATATTATTAAAAATCGGTCAATTGCTAGTGAAAAGTTAGAAATGTCGATTGAACTTGTAGCAGGACAGTATGAACAAGTGAAATCGTATTGCATCGTTCCTATTATTGCGAATGGAGATCCGATTGGTGCGATCTATTTAATATCAAGAGCACACTTTATCGGTGAAACCGAGCAAAAGACAGCTGAAACGGCAGCAAACTTCCTAGCAAAACAAATGGAAAACTAAAATTACTTAAAAACGTCCATAAAGATGGGCGTTTTTTTATTTGTTTGCCAAACGCTAAAAGTAGTGATTACCTTTAACGTCTAAAAATATGAGTGGTTTTTCATGATATAATTAGTACATTGTATGAAATAGAGGAAGGAAATAGAATGACTTCGCAAAGATTTGGTATGAAAAATTATATGAAGGGTGCTCTTCTCTTAACAGTTGCAGCACTCATAGTAAAAGTATTAAGTGCTGTATACCGTGTTCCTTATCAAAACTTAGTAGGGGATCAAGGATTTTACGTCTATCAGCAAGTGTATCCATTTATCTCATTTTTTGTTGTTTGGACATCTAGTGGATTTGCCGTTGCAATCTCAAAAATGCTTGCGGATATTGAAGGAAATGGGGGTACCTCTGAATATAAAAGATCAGTGTCACGGGTTATCTTTTATTACTTAACAGCGTTATCCCTGCTATTTTTTTGTCTATTGTTTTTTGGAGCGCAACCATTGGCAAATTTAATGGAGGATCCGCAGTTAGCAGGATTACTGAAGGTCGGTTCATTTATTACATTATGCATGCCGCTTCTGGCCATTTTAAAAGGTAACTTTCAAGCTAATAGCCATATGCAGCCGGTAGCCTATGCACAAGTTTTTGAACAGACGATTCGAGTATCGATTATTTTAATTGGTACGATTATTTTAATACAATATACTCAATCGGTTTATTCAGCGGGAAAAATCGCGATGCTCGGAACAGTCATTGGGGAAGTTGCCGGTATTGTGCTCCTCTTATATTTTTTAAAACGGTCATATAAGCCTTTAGGCAAAACCGCTATAAAAATAAAGATTTGGCCAATTTTAAAAGAAGTAACGCTATATAGCATCGCGATCAGCATGAGTGCCCTGTTATTATTATGCTTCCAACTTGTCGACTCCTTTACAATCTTTAAAATGCTCATCCAATCAGGGGTGGCTTCAGAACAAGCTATGGAAATAAAAGGGATATACGATCGAGGACAACCACTTGTTCAACTTGGTATCGTTATTGCTACCTCATTATCGTTAGCCATTGTGCCGCTTGTAGCATTGAAGGCGCACAAGTCGAACGGCCGTGGTGAAAAGCCATTCATTCAGTTGACATATCGAAGTTCATTATTATTCGGAGTGGCATCAGCACTTGGATTAATATTAGTCATGCCATATATCAACCAAATGCTGTTTATGACAGATGCATATTCGGAAGTACTAAAGCTTTATTCGTTTCAAATTGTGCCACTATCAATTATTTTGACATTTACGGCAATCCTTCAAGGATATAGTAAATTAAAATTTCCGGCGATCTGTTTAGGAATGGGCATTATACTGAAGTATTTAGGGAATGCCTATTTCGTTCCGAAACTTGGAATTTTAGGAGCAGCAATGGCAAGCAACATCGGACTGATTTTTACTGCCATTGCCTTAATTGTTTATTTAAAAAAACTGACGTCAATTCGTTTCGCCGGTTTTCAGTTTTATAAAAGGTTGGCACTGGCCTCCATCATTATGGCTATTGTTGTAAATGGTACTATTTTTGGCTTGGATTTCGTGTTTCCAACTATGCTGAGTCGGGTTGATGCACTCATTTATAGTGTGCTGCTCGTGGGGTTGGGTGCTTTTAGTTTTATAACAGCAGTGGCGAAAATGCGTGTATTAACGGAAAAGGATTGGTTTTTAATCCCGCTCGGTAGAAGAATGGCCGCATATCAGCTATTGTTAAATCGAAAGAAGTAGGTGTTTATATTGAATCAATTAACAGTCATCGGTTTAGGTGCGGCCGATTTTGAACAAATGCAAATGGGTGTTTATAAAAAAATTAAATCTGCTAAAAAGTTATATGTTCGCACAGAGGACCATCCTGTTTTACAGGATTTAAAGCGAGAAGGAATTGAATTTACGAGCTTTGATGAAGTGTACGTCAAGCATGGTTCGTTTGGTCCGGTTTATGAGGAAATTGCAGAGCGTTTAATTGAAGCGGCTGCACAGGAAGATATTATGTATGCGGTTCCTGGTCATCCCCTTGTAGCGGAACAGACAGTGCAGCATTTAATTGAAGCTGACCGTGAAGGGCGTATTCAGCTGATTATTGAAGGTGGGCAAAGCTTTTTAGATCCTATCTTTGGAGCTTTAAAGATTGACCCTATTGAAGGGTTTCAGTTATTGGATGGGACGAGCATGTCGCAACATGATATCAATATGCGACAACATATTTTAATTGCGCAAGTATACGATTCATTCAGCGCTTCTGAGGTGAAGTTGACGTTAATGGAGAAATACCGAGATGACTACCCAGTAACGATTGTAACGGCAGCTGGATCATCACAGGAGCAGCTGCGCACAGTTCCACTGTATGAGCTCGATCAGGCGGCTGAAATTAATAACTTAACGACAGTTTATGTACCACCTGTTACCTCCGATGAAGATGCACTGCGCGATTGGACGACATTCCGTCAAATCATTGCGACATTGCGCGGTCCAAATGGCTGCCCTTGGGATCAAAAACAAACACATGAATCTTTAAAAAAATACTTATTGGAAGAAGCACATGAGTTTTTGGCGGCAGTGGATGCAGAAGATGATTTTGCGATGGTAGAAGAGTTGGGAGATGTACTTTTACAAGTATTTTTACATGCACAGATTGGTGAAGATAATGGTTATTTTACATTGGAGGAAGTACTGGCAACGGTCAGTGAAAAAATGATCCGTCGTCATCCTCATGTATTTGGTGATGGCATAGCAGAAGATGCCGAGACGGTTATGGTCAATTGGCAAGAGATAAAAAAACAAGAAAAGGCCGATACAGCACATGAGTCCCTTTTAGAAAATGAATATAGTCCTTATTCATCACTCCAGACATCATACAACTATCAGAAAAAAGCAGCTACAGTCGGATTTGATTGGCCGAATGCCGAATTTGCGTGGGAGAAGTTTACCGAAGAATGGCAAGAATTCCGCGATGAAATTAAACAAGGTTCAGCAATTAGTCGAACAGATGAGTTTGGAGATGTATTGTTCACACTTGTTAATATCGCCCGTTTCTATAAAATTTCACCGGAAGAAGCAATGCTTCATGCAAATGAGAAGTTCGCCCGTCGTTTTCATTTTGTTGAACAAAGTGTGAAAAATAGTGGAAAAGCATTTAATGACTTTACTTTAGAACAATTAGATGCGTTTTGGAATGAAGCCAAACAATTAGAAAAAGGGGAGTAATTTTATGCGTTTAGACAAATTTTTAAAAGTTTCGCGATTAATTAAACGTCGTACATTAGCAAAAGAAGTTGCAGTACAAGGTCGTATTATGATTAATGGTAAAGTAGCCAAGGCAAGCAGCACAGTAAAAGTTGGCGATGAGCTAGCGATACGTTTCGGTCAAAAAATTGTAACCGCACGTGTTGAGGAATTGCGTGAAAATGTAAAAAAAGAAGATGCTTTAAAAATGTTTACTATTGTAAAAGAAGAGCGTCTTGAGCAGGTTGAACCAGAATTTATTGATGATGAAGAATAATGAAGAGAGCATGACCATCTTTTTGAGTCATGCTTTTTTTAATTGTTGCATATAGTGTACAACTATAAGCTCAAAGGGGGACTTGCATTGACTATTCATCAAGAAAGTAGTCGTTATACCATTTCATCTGGGGATCACTTAGTGACGGTACGCAATAGAAAGCGTATGGACATGACTTCTGTAAAAAGTATTGAACGGTTTGATCAGGAAGAATTCTACGTAAATACATCACAAGGCCACTTACTAATACGTGGAGAAGAGCTGCGCATCGTACATTTGGATGTCGATAAAGGATTGCTAACGTTGGAAGGGGAAGTAAAGGCATTCCAATACGATGAAAGCGAGAATGGTTTGTCAAAAAGTTTCCTTCATAAATTGTTTGGATGATGATGAGTGCGCAACTTGTAAGCATCCTCGTCATGTTTATAAGTGGACTAGCTGTAGGTGCCATCATTGACTGTATAAGAATTAATTTAAATCGTATCCCCCTTAAAAATATTAGACGGATCACATGGCTTTTAGAATGGCACGTTTGGTTGATATTAGGGGTTAGTACGTTTTATCTGTTATTTTTAGTAAAAGGAGGGCAATGGAGATTTGTGGACCCACTTGCCCAAATAGCTGGAATTGCAGCTTATGAAGTCGTTTTTCAAAATAGCATACGTTTCCTCGGAAGGGTATTCATCAATATATTTATCAGGCCCATTTTATTTATAGGACATGTAGTTGCCAAAGTCATAGTAAGTATTATAAGGTTATTAAAAACAATAATTATTTTTCTATGTAATCCATTTATCAAATTATTTAGGAAATATTTGTTAAAAAACTTTAAAACGCAGTAGGGAATTTGTATAATTAGAACGAATAGTTATAGTGAGGGAGGCGACGGGAATGGGAAGAAGAAATGTGCAAGAAGAGCTACATAATCAGAATGTACAGCCGTTAAATAACGACTATGTCCGATCAAATCCGCAAGCTCGAGCTCAAATTAAAGCAAAAATAGCTGTTAGACGTCGAAGAAGAATCGCTGTATTTTTCATTCTTGCAACGGTAGCAATTGTTTTATTAGTTAAGGCAAATATGGTTCAACATGAACGTCTCGCTGCGAAAGAGGAAGCAAAAGTTGCTGCTACTGCACTACTAGATGAAGCATTACACAAACAAGAGCTTTTAAACTTGCAAATAGCAAAACTGGAAGACGATGAATATATTGCTAAGTTGGCACGGAAAGAGTTTTTCCTTTCCGATGAAGGCGAAATTATTTTTACTATCCCTAACAAATCCGAAAAAGCTAATGATGAAGAAGATGATGATTAGAAAGCGTTTTAACGGTTGTTGGTTACAATTGTTTAAGAAGGACTGCTACTTTGAAAATTAAATAAAAAAACCAATCATTATGTTCATTTTGTCATAAAATACTTGGTATTATTTGCCTCTAGTTAGAGTGTCTTGTTGACACTCTTTTTATGTTAGCTATAATTAGAGAAGAAGCTATTGAACAAAAGTTTCATTATAATTGATAAATGGCTTTTCAATCGAAGAGTCTCTTAAAATTTAAGGAGGAGCATTTTTTTTATGTCAATTGAAGTAGGCAGCAAAGTACAAGGTAAGGTAACAGGCATCACAAATTTTGGCGCATTCGTTGAGCTTCCAGATGGGAAAACAGGTTTAGTTCACATTAGTGAAGTGGCAGATAACTACGTAAAAGATATTAACGAGCATCTTAAAGTAGGCGATGAAGTCGAAGTTAAAGTGATGAATGTTGAAGCGGATGGAAAGATTGGTCTTTCTATTCGTAAAGCAAAGCCTCAAGCTGAGCGACCAGAGCGTCCACAGCGTCCTCGTCGCGAAAACAACCGTTCTAACGATCGTAATGATCGTCAACCAAAAGAGAACTTTGAACAGAAGATGGCGCGTTTCTTAAAAGATAGCGATGAGCGTTTAACTACACTAAAGCGTGCAACTGAGTCTAAACGCGGTGGCCGTGGAGCTCGCAGAGGATAATTTTGCTGGCTGTTTGAACGTAGAAAAAGTGTCGAATAGATGAAAGATAAGGCAGTGTTAAAAGTCAAATTGACTTTTAACACTGCCTTTCTTTGTATAAATATTCCGGCTCCGCAGTAAACTCAACGCAAAGCTATGCTACCGCGTAAAGCCCTATACGTATAAGCTATTCTCTTTCTGCATTATGTTTTATTAGCAAGCGGATGAGTGTAATAAAACAGAAGATCCCTCCAACAAGACCAACTGCAATCATTATAATTTGTAGAGGGAGAGGCAAGTTGGTTAAAATAACGCCTCCAACAACTAAAAGCATGCTCACACCACAAAGAAAAGCCAAGTATGTAAAGTTTTGTACCAAAGAAAACGCCTCCTCTTACTTCAACATTATAAAGTATAAAGCAAAAAGATTGTTATGAAATCCCAAAATAGAAAAAAGCCGCCTAGGAAATAATGTTTTCCTAAACAGCCCTTAAGATGACCCGTACGGGATTCGAACCCGTGTTACCGCCGTGAAAGGGCGGTGTCTTAACCACTTGACCAACGGGCCTAAAAATGGTGGCGGCAGAGGGAGTCGAACCCACGACCTTTCGGGTATGAACCGAGTGCTCTAGCCAACTGAGCTACACCGCCAAAATTAACAACAGAACTAATAATACAATGCGTTGTAATAAGTGTCAACAACAATTTCCGCTAAATTTTGAGGCCTTTATGGATGGGAAAATGGGTAATAATTATTTTTTTGTATTTTGATTAGAAATTAAGTTAAAAACGTGCATATTCCCTTAAAAAATCCGTCGAACAATTTTTTATAAGCAGTCCTACAAACAGACAAAATTCACTTTTCAAGCATTTGTATAATAGCGATAAAAAGAAAAGGTGATAGTAAAAATGGTGACATTAAACAATCAAAATGAGTTTCAAACATTTAATTTAAGCCTATTATTATATAAAGAAAAATCAAAAATGATAATATCAAGTGCTATAGTCTTTCTAGCCTTTTGTTTTGCTCAGGCTGTTTTTTTTGAAGCAGTTGTTCCATTGTTTCTACCTTTCTGGCTTATTATACGGACCCGGTTTGCTGCTTTTCAAAAGAGTGTATTACTAGGAGGGATAATCGGAACTTGCTTCCTTGGTTTTGGGCAAGTTGCTATTGTTTTAGTACAATTGCTTTTCATGGAATGTCTCGTAAGATTTAAGTTTTTGAAACTATCTCCATATATTTTGCTGGCAAGCAGCATTGTCATCGTACAATTATTGTGGCAAATGATGCTGCATAGTGGTACACCGTCTATCATGGTATTATTCTATATTATTTATGAATGCTTTTTCTCCGTTTCCATGTTATTTTTTATTCGACTTCTGACATTACAGACTAACGAAGCAGGTCATATTGAATGGACAAGGGACAAAATCACGGCAATCATGATCATTTTGGCGGGGGTAATGGTAGGTATGCAAAGCATGACTCTACTTTACTTTTCATTACCGCTTATTTTACTTCACTTTCTAATTTGCCTCGTTGCCTATACTTCGACAGTAGGGGCTACTGTAATCTTTTCGTTATCTCTTGGGTTCTTTATGGGACTCGCCAATTTATCCTTCACGGGTATGATGATTTTGTATGCTTGTACAGGTTTGGTGGCAGCATTAGTACAAAATCAAGGGCGTTATATTGTAGCATTGTTTAGCTTGCTCCCAAGTATCTTTTTCTTTTTCTATGATGCGACATTACCGATAGACAGTGTTTATTTTTTATCGATGTTAACAGGAGCAATTGGATTTTTATTAGTACCGAAAAATGTGCTCTCCTACTGTCAAATGTATTATAAGCAGCAAACGGTCAGTATCGTTCAAGTGAATCGCAATGAAGTAGTGGAAGTCCAGCTCAAGCAATTTCAGCACTTTGTGTCATTCATGAAGGAACTTGTTTTTGAGCGTTTTACACAACCATCAACAAAAAATGAAAAGAAAGTAGAGCCGTTTTTAATTTGCTCTAGCTGTTTTAAATATGAACAATGCTGGGGGAAAAATAGAGAAATGGAAGAGACGATCAATGCTTGGAGATTAGCAAAAAGGAGTCCAAAACCTGTTGCATGGATGCGTGTTGAGGAGCAACTTAAAGGAAAGTGTATAAAGTCTTCTAAGCTGCTAGAAGAGTTGGAGTCGGCTATGCAAAAAGAACATATGGAACGTGAGTATTATCATGGTAAAAAGATGATTGCTTTACAGCTGCGTGACTTAAGCAGTCATTTTGAAAAACTTTTAAGCAGTCACCAGTTAGATGTCGGCTCAACAGAAGTAGACGGTGATATTCAGCAATATTTAAATGAACGTGATATCCATTGTCTGCACATCCAGTGGTTAAAAACAGAAATAGGGGATCGTGAATTTATTTGTTATATTGCAGACCAGCGAGATGCACACGTTGTGATTCAGCAGCTAGAACAGCAATTGTTCGATTTGCTTCATGAACCACTGAAAGGCGAATCGATTTATGAACAACAATCGCCTATTTTTTATAGACAAATAAAGTTTCGCTCGGCAATCCGTTATCAATTGGAGTATGATATATATACGTATTCACATGCGCACCATACGATTTCCGGAGATTCCTACCGGGTATTTCCGATTCACCCGGGATTAATGGCAGTTATGCTATCAGATGGTATGGGAACGAATGTGAGGGCACACGAAGAAAGTGAACGTTTAATTCAAATGATGCAAGATTGTATAACGTATAACATGGATCCTGAAACGGCTATGCATACGATGCATTACGTTATGTCATTAAAAAATGATTCGGATATGTATGCTACGATGGATTTTGCCTTGGTTGATTTACAGTTCGGTCATTTATGGTGCTGGAAAGCAGGCGGCATGACAACTTACGTGTTGAGAGGACCAGATTTATTTAAAATAGAGAGTACAAGTGCACCAATTGGCTTTTTACCGAATTTCGCGATCGACACTGAAATGACCCCATTATTATCAGAGGATGTTATTTTAATGATTTCGGATGGATTGTTTTCACCATCCGCACAATGGGATGCTCAAGAACAATTATTTATCCGTTTGATTCGTCAAGGAATCGAAAAAGGAGCCTCTATCCAAGTTGTACTATATGATGTAATGACTCAATTCAAACAAATGTACCCAATTGCGGACGACTGTACGGTTATGCTGTTCCGTCTGCAACATGTAACAAAGCCATGGCAAGTATTTCGACCAACAATCAAACATTGAACGGGTTATGAGGTGAAAAAATGCACAGTTTAGAACATCGTGTTTTAGCTTTTATAAAAGAGCATCAGCTTATAGAAGATGGTGAAAAACTATTAATTGCTTGTTCAGGAGGCGTTGATTCGATGGCGCTTCTTTCTTTTTTTCACCATTTTCAAAGCTACTTTCAAATCGAGCTCGCCGTAGCCCATGTCGATCATATGTTACGCGGCGAGCAATCGGCTGAGGATTGCAAATTTGTGGAACAGACGTGTAAAACTTGGGGAATCCCTTTTTACAGCTGTGCTATTCCTATTGCAGAAATTCAGCAAAGAGACGGAGGTAATATGCAGGTAATTTGCCGTCAAGAGCGCTATCGTTATTTTGAAGAGGTCATGGATGCACACAAATGCACAAAACTAGTAACGGCCCATCATGCAGACGATCAATTGGAATCCATGTTAATGGCCCTGACGAAAGCGAGTTCATTAAATGGATTAAAAGGAATTTTACCGCTTCGAAAATTTTATGATTATACGGTAATTCGTCCGTTTTTAATGGTTACAAAACATGAAATTGGGGAATATTTACATAGTAAAAGCATTTTATACCGTGAAGATCCAAGCAACGCAAAGAATGATTATACCCGCAATCGATTTCGTCATCATGTCGTGCCAATTTTAAAAGAAGAAAATCCCCTCGTGTCCCAACATGCCGTACAAATCGCACAACAACTTACAGAAGATGATTCGTATTTAATGGACCTTGCAAAAGTGCGTTTTTCTGAGCTTTTTAATAAATTTGACAAAAATTATTACAAAGTGAATGTTTCCGCATTTCAAAAAGAACCACTTGCTTTACAAAGAAGGCTCGTTTTAATACTATTAAGTTATCTTTATAACGATTCAAAAACGTTTCAAAGCTATGTACTTTGTACGACGGTTTTGGCGTTGTTTTCAACGTCTGAAGGAAGTCGTACACTTGATTTACCAGAGAATTTTATTGCCCGGCGACAATACGATGAAGTTGTATTTGAAACTAAAAAGAAGAGCTTTTTGATGGAAAAACAACAAATCGTTTTGAATGAGTGGTACATGCTTGGGACGATGCGCATTTATATCGGAGAACTTGCGTTATGTGATGATACTCTATTACAACAATATCATCCACATTTTTTCGAAGCGTCATCTGTATCATTTCCATTATTCATAAGGTCTCCAAAACAAGGGGATCGTATTGCGCTACATGGCATGCAGCACCAGAAAAAAGTATCTCGCATTTTTATTGATGACAAGATTCCTTTCTTAAAAAGAGCTAGTTGGCCGTTGTTAGTAGATGCTAATGATGAGTTGCTCTCCATATTAGCTGTGCGCGTAAACAATAAATTTTCTAATGTAAAATCGACAGTGCATTCAATGGTGCTTCTTGTCGACAGCAATGAACGTCTTTAGAAAGTTTAATTAATTAAAGGAGGAATCTACTCATGATTCAAAATGATATTGAAAAAATTATGATTACAGAAGAACAAATTCAAGAGCGTATTAAAGAACTTGGTGCAGAACTGACAGAGGAATATAAAGAACTTTTCCCATTGGCAGTTGGTGTATTAAAAGGTGCTATGCCTTTTATGACAGATTTAATGAAGCGTTTTGATTCGTATGTTGAGTTGGATTTTATGGACGTTACTTCATACGGTAATGCAACAGTTTCATCAGGGGAAGTAAAAATTGTCAAAGACTTAAATACGAGTGTAGAAGGTCGCGATGTCATTATTATTGAAGACATCATCGACAGCGGATTAACTTTGAGCTATTTAGTCGATTTATTTAAGTACCGTAAAGCAAAATCAATAAAAATTGTTACATTGCTAGATAAGCCATCTGGACGCAAAGTAAATTTAGAAGCAGATGTTGTTGGCTTCGAAGTTCCAGACGGATTTGTAGTTGGTTACGGTTTAGATTATGCGGAAAAATATCGTAACTTACCATATATCGGAATTTTAAAACGTGAAGTTTATTCATTTTAATGGGTATTAAAGTCGATACAAATGCTGTTTTTTATTGGCATAATCGATAAAAAGAGCGGGTTTTGTCATAATTCGTTTGAACATTTAAAATTAGAGTGCTTTTCGTTGTATGAAAATTTCAACGTATGTTAAGATTTTACTTATAGTTTTTCTGTAACGTTGTGAGGAGGCTGGGGATGAATCGAATATTTCGATACACCATATTTTATTTACTAATTTTTCTCGTAATTATCGGGATTTTTGGAACATTTAATGGTGGAAAACAGACAACTGAAAATCTTGATTATCACGCATTTTTTGAGGCTTTAGAAAGTAATGAGGTTGCCTCTATTACAATACAGCCTGAGCGAGGCGTGTACAAAATCGTAGGTCAAATGAACGGTGCTGAAGAAGGCGAGACTTTCACAGTAAACGTTTTACAAAATGACCAAACTTCTGTAGACCGTATTATGCAGATGCAAGATCAAGTTGCAAACGGTGAATATCCAGGAGTGGAAATTTTAGAACAACCGCAAACAAGCGGGTTCGTAACATTCCTTACGAGCATTATTCCATTTGTTATCATTATCATTTTATTCTTCTTCTTATTAAGCCAATCTCAAGGTGGCGGTAATAAGGTGATGAACTTTGGTAAATCTAAAGCTAAGCTTTATGATGACCAAAAGAAAAAAGTTCGCTTCAACGACGTAGCAGGTGCCGATGAAGAGAAACAAGAGCTTGTCGAAGTAGTCGACTTCCTAAAAGATCACCGTAAATTTACTGATATCGGTGCACGTATTCCTAAAGGGATTCTACTTGTAGGTCCTCCAGGTACGGGTAAAACATTACTTGCACGTGCGGTAGCAGGTGAAGCTGGTGTACCATTCTTCTCGATTTCAGGTTCTGACTTCGTAGAAATGTTCGTCGGTGTCGGTGCATCTCGTGTTCGTGACTTGTTCGAAAACGCGAAGAAAAATGCACCATGTATCATTTTCATTGATGAGATTGATGCAGTAGGTCGTCAACGTGGTGCGGGTCTTGGTGGCGGTCACGATGAGCGTGAACAAACATTAAACCAATTATTAGTTGAAATGGATGGTTTCGGTGCAAACGAAGGGATTATCATTATCGCTGCGACAAACCGCCCAGACATCCTAGATAAAGCATTATTACGTCCTGGTCGTTTTGACCGTCAAATTACGGTTGGTCACCCAGACGTAAAAGGCCGTGAAGCAATTCTAAAAGTACATGCACGCAATAAGCCATTAGCGGATACAGTTGATTTAGCGGCCGTTGCACAGCGTACACCAGGATTCTCAGGTGCTGATTTAGAAAACTTATTAAACGAAGGTGCCCTTGTTGCAGCTCGTAAAAACAGAAAAACAATCACGATGGCTGATATTGATGAAGCATCGGACCGCGTTATCGCTGGTCCGGCAAAAGCAAGCCGCGTTTATTCTCCAAAAGAGAAAAAGCTTGTTGCCTTCCATGAAGCGGGTCACGTTGTTGTTGGGTTAGAATTAGATGAAGCAGATACTGTTCATAAAGTAACAATTGTTCCACGCGGTCAAGCGGGTGGTTATGCAATTATGTTACCGAAAGAAGAGCGCTTCTTTACGACAAAGCAAGAGTTACTTGACCGTATTGCTGGTCTTTTAGGTGGACGTGTTGCGGAAGAAATCGTACTTGGTGAAGTATCAACAGGTGCACATAATGACTTCCAAAAAGTAACGAGCATTGCACGTGCGATGGTAACAGAGTATGGGATGAGCAATAGTTTAGGTGCTGTTCAGTATGGCTCAAACCAAGGTGGTAATCCGTTCTTAGGACGTGATTTCGGCTCAGACCAAAACTACTCAGATACAGTAGCATATGAAATTGATAAAGAAGTTCAACGTATTGTCGATGAGCAATATGCTCGTACAAAACGTATTTTAACAGAGCGTCGTGACTTGCTTGATTTAATTGCAAATACGTTAATTAAAATTGAAACGTTAAATGCACAGCAAATCGAACATTTACGTGACCATGGTGTACTGCCTCCTGAAGAAGAGGTAGTAGAATCAGAGCCTCAAACAGAAAAAGAAGTAACGCCAACAATTGAAACGGCAGGCAATGCTTCAATTAATGAAGAGGTACAAGGTGATAAAACGCCTCCAACTGTAGAAGATTTACCGAAAGATGTGTCGGATGATCGCCCACAAGGCATTGATGAAGACCGTCCAAAGTAATATAAGCAAACTGACTATTTCCTAGGAAAAGGAGATAGTCAGTTTTTTCTTCCGGTTTTTTATGATTAAACTAATAAAGGAAAAAACGGAATACTGTATAGTGAATGACCAAATATGGTATGATTTTTTTCAGAACATGAAAAGTAGGTGTCGCTTTTGATTTTAGTGATGAATGCAGGAAACTCCAATATTACTTTAGGTATTTATCATCATGATAAACTCATACATCATTGGCGGACAGAAACAAATATACGGAAGACAGAAGATGAATATGCGATGCAATTTAAGGCGTTTTTTGCTCATGAAGGCATTTCATTTGAACAAATAAAGGGGATTATTATATCCTCAGTTGTGCCGCCTATAATGTTTGCACTTGAATTAATGTGCAAAAAATATTTCCATACCCAGCCTTTAATTGTTGGACCAGGTGTAAAAACCGGCTTGAATATAAAGTATGAAAATCCACGTGAAGTGGGGGCTGACCGTATTGTTAATGCTGTTGCGGCCTTAGAGCAATATGGTGGCAGACCTTTAATTATTATCGATTTTGGAACAGCTATCACGTACTGCTTTATAAATGAGCGTGGGGATTATTTAGGAGGCGCCATTGCACCCGGAATTGCGATTTCTGTAGAAGCGTTAAATGTACGGGCAGCAAAATTACCCCGCTTTGAAATTGCCCGAGCATCGCAGGTTGTGGGGAAGAATACGATTGCCGCAATGCAAGCAGGTGTATTTTACGGTTTTATCGGACAAGTGGAGGGCATTGTAAGTCGTATGAAGGATCAAAGTAAAGAGGAGCCAATGGTTATTGCCACAGGTGGACTAGCAAAACTAATTGCCGATGAAACACAAATGATTGATATTGTCGATTCATTCCTTACCTTAAAGGGATTAGCGATTATTTATAAAAGAAATCAGTAGAAAAGAGGAATTTCAATATGAAAGACTACTTAGTAAGAGCAATTGCTTTTGACGGACAGGTTCGTGCATTTGCAACTAATACAACAGAGACTGTAGGAGAAGCACAACGTCGTCATAATACATGGCCAATCGTATCTGCTGCTTTAGGTCGTTCGATGACAGCATCAGTAATGATGGGGGCGATGTTAAAAGGTGATGATAAAGTTACGATAAAAATCGAAGGTAACGGTCCAATTGGTCCAATGGTAATTGATGCAGATGCAAAAGGAGATGTGCGAGGGTTTGTTACGAATCCGCATGTTCATTTTGAATTAAATGAACATGGGAAACTAGATGTTCGTGCAGGTGTCGGTACAGAAGGTGCACTAACAGTCGTAAAAGATTTAGGTTTACGTGATATGTTCTCAGGTCAAACACCAATTGTTTCCGGCGAAATCGCTGAAGACTTCACATACTATTTCGCTTCATCTGAACAGGTACCTTCATCAGTAGGTTTAGGCGTATTAGTAAATCCGGATAATACAATTTTAGCTGCAGGTGGCTTTATCATTCAATTAATGCCAGGCTGTAATGAGGAAACAATCGAAGAGATTGAACGACGTTTGTCATCCATTGAGCCTGTTTCAAAAATGATTGAAAAAGGCTATTCACCTGAGCAGATTTTAGATGCGGTATTAGGTGAGGGGAATGTTCAAATTCTTACATCAATGCCTGTGCAGTTTCAATGTCAATGTTCAAAAGAGCGTTTTGGTGCGGCAATTATCAGTCTAGGTGTCGGTGAGATTCAAGAAATGATTGACGAAGATGGTGGAGCAGAAGCGCAATGTCATTTCTGTTTAGAGAAATATCAATTCGACAAAAATGAACTTGAAGGCTTTGTGAATGAAATCCAATCGTAATCGTAATTTACACCAAACACCACAAAACACACCAAATAATTTACCGTACACACAACGACGCTTAAAAACAAAACCAACGTTACTTTTATTGCTTATTTTGTTAATCGGAAATTTATTTTGGCTAGTATTATGGCTACTCCCTTCAGATGATGCGACATCTCCAGCATCTCAAGACGGCAGCGAGGAAATTGCTGCCGTTGACGGAGAGCCTATTACAAGCCAACAATGGTTATCCGCGATGGAAAATCGTTATGGAAAAGAAACTTTACAAGGTTTAGTGAATGAAGCGGTGATGGAGAAGGCCGCTAAAAAATATAAAATCGATGTCAAAGACGAAGAAATCGATTTAGAAATCGCTTTATTGCGTTCGGCACAAGATTCAAATGATACAACTCTACATAGCCTCTCCCCAGAGCAACTCCGTCAAAAAGTGCGTGCTCAGCTCATCTTAGATAAAGTATTAACAAATGATGTTGTTGTAGAAGAGGAAGAGGCAAAAAAATATTACGACGATAACAAGTCACTCTATAATATTCCGACGACCTATCGAACTAGTATGATTATCGTGAACTCTAAGGAAGATGCGGAGCGAGTGGAAAAAGAGCTGAAAAGTGGCTCTGATTTTACGGTTTTAGCACGTGAGCATTCAGTGGATGCAGCCTCGGCGAGTTTAGGCGGCGATATTGGTTTTATTACATCCAGTCAATCGACACTCGACCCAGCCGTTTTACAAGAAGTGGAGAAACTTAAGGAAAAAGAGACTTCTAAGCCTTTTGTGTTAAGTGATGGCCGATATGCGATTGCTACGGTTACAGAAAAGATGGAAGGGCAGTCCTTTAGCTTTGATCAGGTGACAGGGCATGTGAAGCGTCAGCTGGCATTGGAACAACTACCACCTTCGATTACACCGGAAACCTTCTGGAAAGAGTTTAATGCTACTTGGATTTATGGAGAATCGAAAAAATAAAATAAAACATAATAAATGGTTGTATTAGTATGCGCTGCTTCTAATACAGCCATTTTTAAACTAAACGAAAAATTCAGTAAAATAGTCAGAAATTTTCCAAAAATTACGATCCAAGCAATTGACAAGTAGTATAAAAAATTGATAAGATACGATTAAGTAAAACCTATTGACTTTGTAGGGATTGAGAGAGGGATGGATTAGATGAGTAAATTAGCAAATTCGGTGGCAGATTTAGTAGGACGTACACCAATCGTAAAGTTAAATAATGCTACAGGTGAAAATGACGGAACGGTATACGTAAAATTAGAATACTTTAACCCGGGATCTTCAGTAAAAGACCGTTTAGCTTTAGCGATGATTGAAGCGGCTGAAAAGGATGGCTCTTTAAAGCCAGGCGGTACAATTATTGAACCAACTTCAGGTAATACAGGTATTGGTTTAGCAATGATTGCAGCAGCAAAAGGTTATAAGTCAATTTTAGTAATGCCAGAGACAATGTCTTTAGAGCGTCGTAACCTATTACGTGCATATGGAGCTGATCTAGTATTAACACCTGGTCCAGAAGGAATGAAAGGTGCAATTGCAAAGGCGGAGGAGTTATCAAAATCAGAAGGCTACTTCTTACCACAACAATTTAAAAACGAAGCTAACGCAGAAATTCACCGTTTAACAACAGGTCCTGAAATTGCAGAAGCATTTGAGCAAGATGGCTTAAAGCTGGATGCCTTTGTCGCTGGTGTAGGTACTGGTGGTACAATTACGGGTGCAGGCGAAGTATTGAAAAATAAATTCCCAGATATCGAAATTATTGCTGTTGAGCCTAAAGATTCACCAGTTCTTTCAGGTGGTAACCCTGGACCACATAAAATTCAAGGTATTGGTGCAGGTTTCGTTCCGGACGTATTAAATACAGAAATATATGATTCAGTATTCCCGGTAGAAAATGAAATTGCATTTGAAAATGCACGTAAAGTAGCGCGTGAAGAAGGTATTTTAGCAGGTATTTCTTCAGGTGCAGCTATTTATGCAGCGATAGAAACAGCAAAACGTTTAGGTAAAGGCAAAAACGTATTAGCAATCATCCCATCAAATGGTGAGCGCTATTTATCAACACCTTTATATCAATTTGAAGACTAATTAAAACCAATAAGTCATTCTCTAAAGCTATTTTATGGGCTAACACTCGTAAAATAGCTTTTTCTTAGTTTACTCTAAGATAAAATTGGATTTTTAGAGTGTTTTCGAGTTTAATTAAGGAAAAGAATAAAGCGGGTGTAAATAGATGCAACAACTAGAATATCATACATTTCAAATGACTAAAGATGAATTTTTCTATAGTTTTCAAGAGCAGTCAATGGCTGAAAAGCAACGTGTATTTTTAGAAAGTGGACGTGGAGGGCATTATTCGATTGCAGCATGGCATCCAATTGCTAGTGCCAAATCTGTAGAACAAGGACTTGAACTGACTTGGGCAAATGGAAATATTGAGTTGAAGACAGGGGAAGCACTAGCCGAATTAGAACAAGTAATTTCTGAATACAAGCTTGAAGTGAATTCGCAATTGCCAGATTTCCAAGGTGGCGCAATCGGGTTTATTTCCTATGACTACGCTCGTACCATTGAAGTGCTTCCACTTGAGGCAGAAGATGATCTACAAATACCAGACATTTATTTTTATTTATTTGATCATTGGGCTGTACATAACGTAAAAACTAATGAAGTGACACTTATGAAGTTTCCTACATGTGAAATAGATCTACAGGCATGGCAGACAAATTGGCAGGAAAAAGCCGTAGTTGGGCTAGAGAAACGCCATTTCAATCAGGAAACAGCGAAAAACATCCAGCAAGATGAAACGGAATTACAAGTATCATTTAAGGGAGCCGCTTTTGAAGCGGCCGTACGTAAAATTCAACATTATATTAGTCAGGGTGATGTATTCCAAGTGAATTTGTCTGTACGTCAGGCAAAAAAACTTTCTGCTGCACCGATCACAATGTATGAGGCGGTTCGTTCATTTAACCCTTCTCCCTATATGGCGTATATTGAAAGTGAGCATTTTACGATTGTAAGCGGTTCGCCTGAATTGCTTGTGAAGCGTAAAGGCAATGAATTATCAACAAGACCTATTGCAGGGACGCGTCCGCGTGGAGAATCAGAAGAACAGGATTTGGCGTTGGCTAACGAATTGATTCAACATGAAAAAGAACGTGCCGAACATGTGATGCTTGTCGATTTAGAACGTAATGATCTAGGACGGGTAAGCAAGTATGGAACGGTGGAAGTTAATGAATTTATGGTTATTGAGCATTACTCCCATGTAATGCATATTGTGTCGAATGTACGTGGAGAAATTGCTGAGGGGAAAACGAATGCAGATGTCATTCGCGCAATGTTCCCTGGTGGTACGATAACGGGTGCACCTAAAATTCGAACGATGGAAATTATTGAAGAGCTTGAGCCTGTTCGCCGCGGCCTTTATACTGGATCAATTGGCTGGATTGGCTATACAGGTGATTTAGAATTAAATATTGTGATTCGTACAGCCTATATACAAGATGGAATTGTGTACATACAAGCAGGGGCGGGAATTGTCATCGATTCGATTCCAGAAAACGAATTTATCGAATCGATGAATAAAGCAAAAGCGATGTGGCAAGCAAAGGCAATGGCAGAAGAGGTGAGCAAATGATTTTAATGATTGATAACTATGATTCATTTACGTATAACTTAGTGCAATATTTTGGGGAGTTCGGGCATGAGTTAGTAGTAAAGCGTAATGATGACATAACGATAGAGGAAATTGAAGAGCTTCAGCCGATAATGGTAGTTATATCACCAGGGCCATGTACACCAAATGAAGCTGGTCAAAGCCTTCGTATTATTGAACATTTTGTTGGAAAGCTTCCGATTTTAGGAGTGTGCTTAGGCCATCAAGCAATTGCCCAGGTTTTTGGTGGAGATGTCGTTCGGGCAGAGCGACTGATGCACGGGAAAACATCTCCTGTACTTCATAAAGGCATTGGTCTACATAGGAAAAACGCCAATCCATTTGCTGCGACACGCTATCATTCATTGATTGTGGAACCGACAACTTTACCGGATTGTTTAGAAGTGACAGCTTGGACAGAAGAAGGCGAAATAATGGGGCTGCGTCATAAAAAGTATCCAATTGAAGGGGTTCAATATCATCCGGAATCCATTATGACTGAAGATGGTAAACAACTTTTACGTACATTTATCGAAACATATTGTTAGAAGGAGTGGGGATCAATGCTTTGTTGGATGAATGGACAGTATATCGATGAACATGAGTTGAAAATCTCCCCTTTTGATCATGGGTTTTTGTATGGGCTTGGATTTTTCGAGACGTTTCGTACATATGAGGGAAAAGCTGTGTACTTACAAGAACATTTCAGTCGCTTAATAGAAGCATTGAAAGAATACCGTATTCATTTTCCATATACTATTCAAGATATAGAGGAAGTAATCGAAAACCTTAATGCTCAGGACGGTAACGAAGGGTATTTTCGCTTAAATGTATCAGCAGGTGTACATCCAATTGGTCTTGCTCCGTCCGAATATACGGAGCCGACAATCATTCTGTTTCGCAAAGAGCTGCCTAAAATGATGCGCGGGACTGAAAAAGAGGCAGTTTGGCTGACAACTGCGCGTAATTCTCCCGAACAACAAACACGCTATAAAAGTCACCATTATGGTAATAATGTCCGTGCACGTCTGGAATTAGCTAGTCTAGCCAACCAAGAAGGCTTTTTTACCGATAAAAACGGGGTAGTAGCAGAGGGCATTACATCGAATATATTCTGGATTAAAGATGATATACTGTATACGCCTTCCACAAGGTTGGGTATTTTGCCAGGCATCACACGAGCAATTGTTATCCGTCTTGCTAAAGAGCTTGCGATTCCGGTTAGGGAAGGCAGTTTTATGGCATGGGAATTAGAGCAGGCGGACGAATGTTTTGTTACGACAGCGGTGCAGGAGCTTGTACCGATTTCACATATTGGAAAGATTCGTTTTGCTGGAAGTGAAGGCAGGCTTTATAAAAAGCTTCATACGGCTTATTTACAAAAAATTGTTATGCACTTAGGAGAAAGTCATGTTAGAAAATTATAAAACACTTACACTAAATGGAATTGAATTGGATTTTACGAAAGAAACATTCGTTATGGGAATATTAAATGTGACACCAGACTCTTTTTCGGATGGCGGGAAGTTTAATTCGGTTGAAAAAGCAGTTGCGCAAGCGAAAAAGATGGTAGCAGATGGTGCGAAAATTATTGATGTTGGTGGAGAATCCACACGTCCCGGCTATACACGGATATCCGATGAAGAAGAAATTGCGCGTGTTGTCCCAGTAATCCAGGCGCTGTTAAAAGAAGTACAAGCGATCATTTCGATTGATACGTATAAATCGAACGTTGCACGTGCAGCAATTGAAGCAGGCGCCCATATCATTAATGATATTTGGGGAGCAAAAGCAGAACCGGAAATGGCGAAAGTGGCGGCAGAGCTAAATGTACCGATTATTTTAATGCATAATAGAGAAAATAATCAGTATAATAACTTTTTCAATGATTATATGGCAGATATGCATGAAAGTATTGAAATTGCCAAAGAAGCCGGTGTTCGCGATGAACATATTTTTCTTGATCCAGGTATAGGGTTTGTGAAAAGCTTAAGTGAAAGTATCGAGACAATGCAGCGTTTAGATGAGCTTGTTGCATTGGGTTATCCCGTGTTACTGGCGACTTCCCGAAAGCGTATGATCGGTTCGGTATTGGATTTACCTGTTGATGAACGTGTAGAAGGAACAGCTGCAACTTGTGCATTCGGTGTACAGAAGGGTTGTCATATTATGCGGGTACATGATGTAAAAGAAGTGGCGCGGACTGTGAAAATGATGGATGCGCTTGTTGGAAAGTTTGAAGTACAAGGTGAATTAGCACCGAGACATTAAGGAGATTGTAATGGATTATATTCATTTAAGAGAGATGCAGTTTTTTGGTTATCATGGTGTGTTGCCGGAAGAAAACGTATTAGGTCAACGCTTTCGTGCCAATGTATCGCTTGCTGTTGATATGAAGCGTGCCGGTGAAACAGATGAGCTGGATGACACTGTAAGCTATGTAGGAGTTTATGATATATGTAAAGAAGTATTGGAAGGTAAACCGTATAAATTAATTGAGGCGGTTGCCGAAACGATTGCTACACGCATTTTAACACAATACGAAGGACAAATTTTCGGTTGTCGTGTGGAAGTGATTAAGCCTGATCCTCCAATTCCAGGTCATTATAAAGAAGTCGCAGTTGAAATTGTACGAGGGCAATTTATATGACAACAGCCTATTTATCCATTGGAACAAATATCGGGGAACGTGAGCAAAACCTGCAAGACGCAGTAAAGCTGCTCCTTTCACATAAGGAAATAACAGTTACAGCCATTTCTTCAATCTATGAGACAGCAGCGGTCGGATTTACGGAACAGGCAGATTTTTTAAATATTGCGGTCGCCGTTGAAACAAGCCTAAATGCTTTTGAGCTGCTTGCACAATGTCAAAAGATCGAGAATGATTTAGGGCGTGTACGCGAATTCCGATGGGGTCCCCGAATTATAGATCTTGATATTTTGTTATACAATAATGAAAAATATGAAACAGAAAATTTAATTGTCCCACATCCTCGCATGTTCGAACGTGCGTTTGTATTAGTGCCGCTTGAGGAGATTATGACGCAAAAATGTGGTATGCTAGTATCCGTGCAAAAAGCACTACTAGCACTCGACATAGAGAAAGAGGGCGTCAAGCTGTGGAAGAAAATCGCTACGGTCGAAGAATTCGTGCCTTTCGAAAGCTAAAACGTATTCAGCAAACCGAATTTGCAAAACAGATTAGTATGTCTGTTACGATTTTGGGACGTATTGAACGAGGCGAAAAAATCCCCTCTGAAGAACAGTTCCAAAAAATCGCGGATGTATTACAAATAGATATTCAAGAATTAAAAGGTGAATAACCTAGTGCGGGGGGAACAACAGGTGTCAAACATTGACCAAAAGCCTTTCCAAATTGGTGATATTATAATGGATAATCGTGTCGTACTTGCCCCGATGGCAGGGATTTGTAACTCGGCTTTCCGTTTAACAGTGAAAGAGTTTGGTGCAGGTTTAGTATATGCGGAAATGATTAGTGACAAAGCATTAAATATTCGCAATAAAAAAACGTTGGATATGCTTTATATTGATGAACGCGAAAATCCAATGACACTACAAATTTTTGGTGGAGACAAAGAAAATTTAGTAGAAGCAGCAAAATTCGTAGATAAAAATACAACAGCGGATATTATCGATATTAATATGGGCTGCCCCGTTAATAAAATTATTAAATGCGAAGCTGGCGCGAAATGGTTGCTAGATCCGAATAAAATTTATGAAATGGTTTCGGCTGTAGTGGATGCAGTTGATAAGCCAGTTTCAGTAAAAATGCGTATTGGATGGGACGATGAGCGTGTATTTGCTGTTGAAAATGCACAAGCAGCAGAACGTGCAGGAGCAGCAGCGATTGCAATGCATGGGCGGACTCGTGTTCAAATGTATGAAGGTAAAGCAAACTGGGACGTCTTGGCAGAAGTGAAGAAAAATATTAATATCCCATTCATTGCTAATGGAGACGTGGAAACACCAGCAGATGCAAAACGGATTCTGGATCATACGAAGGCCGATGCAGTCATGATTGGTCGCGCAGCATTAGGAAATCCATGGATGATGTACCAAACGGTAAAATATTTAGAATCGGGTGAATTAATGCCGGAACCGTCTGTGCGTGAGAAAATGGATGTATGTCTGTTGCACTTTGAACGACTTAAAGCATTAAAAGGTGAAAAAGTTGCTGTTCGTGAAATGAGAAAACATGCTTCGTGGTATTTAAAAGGAATTCGCGGTAACGGAAAAATCCGTAACGCCATTAATTTAGCGGAGACTGAGCAAGAGCTACGTGCACTTCTTAATAATGTTGTAGAAGAACGCGATGAAGATGAATTAGTGTTAGCTTAAGTCAGAGATCCATAATATTATTAATAGGTGGGGCTATGTTAAAAGTGAATAAACTTTTAACATAGCCTTTCTTTTTTATAAGTAAGTACTATGTAATCTATTCTAGTGTTACGCTGCGCAAGGGACTAGCTTTGGAATGACTTTCCAGTATCTCGCTATCTAGATACTGCCATTCACTTAACAGAATTATTAAACATTTCTAATTAATTCGAAACAGGTGAATCACAAAACGAAATACTGTACAATAGAAACATTATGGACTATTGTGCCGTTTTGGAGCGCAAAAACATTAAGGAGTGAAATACGTGTCAAATATCGAAGAATTAAACGACCAACTTTTGGTGAGACGCCAGAAGATGACTGATATTCGCGAAAACGGTATGGACCCATTCGGTAGCCGTTTTGAGCGCACACATTTATCAAATGAAGTAGTTGCAGAAAACGATCAATTTGATAAAGAACAATTAGAAGAAAACCCTCGCGAAGTTGTAATCGCAGGACGTATCATGACTAAGCGCGGTAAAGGTAAAGCTGGTTTTGCGCATATCCAAGACTTAGCAGGTCAAATCCAAATTTATGTACGTAAAGATGCAATCGGTGAAGAAGCTTACGAATTATTTAATAAAGCAGACCTTGGTGATATTGTAGGGGTAAAAGGAAACGTATTCCGCACACAAGTAGGAGAACTTTCTGTTAAAGCAACGGAATTCACGTTCCTAACTAAAGCATTACGCCCACTACCTGATAAATTCCACGGGTTAACAGATGTAGAACAACGTTACCGTCAACGTTATGTAGACTTAATGACGAATGAAGAGTCAAAGGCAACTTTCATTTTACGTTCTAAAATTATCCGTGCAATCCGTAACTACTTAGATAACAACGGTTATTTAGAAGTAGAAACACCAATGTTGCACACAATTGCTGGTGGAGCAGCGGCTCGTCCGTTCATTACACACCACAACGCATTAGATATGGAACTTTATATGCGTATTGCAATTGAGCTACATTTAAAACGTTTAATTGTTGGTGGTTTAGAAAAAGTATATGAAATCGGTCGTGTATTCCGTAACGAAGGAATTTCAACTCGTCACAACCCAGAATTTACGATGATTGAATTATATGAAGCATATGCAGATTACAATGATATTATGGACTTAACGGAAAACCTTATCGCACACGTAGCTAAGGAAGTTCTAGGTTCTACGTCTGTACAATACGGCGAAGATACAATTGAACTAGGTGTTGGCTGGAAACGTGTTCACATGGTAGATGCAGTTAAAGAGGCAACAGGTGTAGACTTCTGGGCTCCAATGACTGTCGAAGAGGCACGCAAACATGCTGCTGAACACGGTGTAGAAATTAAAGATTCCCACGAAGTAGGGCATATTATTAATGAATTCTTCGAGCAAAAAATCGAAGAAACATTAGTTCAACCAACATTTGTTACGGGTCACCCTGTGGAAATTTCTCCATTAGCGAAGAAAAACTCTGAAGACCCACGCTTTACAGATCGTTTTGAGTTATTCATCGTTCGTCGTGAACATGCAAATGCCTTCACGGAATTGAATGATCCTATCGATCAACGTGAGCGTTTTGAAGCACAAATGGCAGAAAAAGAAGCGGGTAATGACGAAGCGCACGAAATGGATAACGACTTCATTGAAGCATTAGAATTCGGTATGCCGCCAACTGGTGGTTTAGGTATCGGTATCGACCGTTTAGTTATGTTATTAACAAACTCTCCATCTATCCGTGACGTACTATTATTCCCAACAATGCGCCACACAACGAAATAAGCCTTTAAAGAGTCATGCAATATTATTTGCATGGCTCTTTACTTCTATATAAGTAGGAACAACAATTACCTCTCTCTTATTGAAAAGGGTAGGAGGACCATGTATATTTAACGAATTAAAAACTTTGAAAATAAATTTCGAAAAACTATTGCAATATAGTTTGCAAGGTGATATATTATTACTTGTCGCTGAAACGCGTCACACACTTTTAAAAAAACTTCTTTACTTATCAACTTCAGAGTGATAAAGTATAAAAGTTGCCGATTTGAAAGATTGAATGTTTCTTAAAACTTTTTTAAAAAAGTTATTGACATTCAAAACGAAAGTTGGTAAGATATAAGAGTTGTCATAAAGGGCAGCGCAATGAACCTTGAAAACTGAACAAGCAACGTTAATGAAACAAGCTTCTTAAATGAAGCAAACAATAGATTTTAACTTTTAATTAAGTTGAATCGCTAGCAAAGCAAATGAGCTTTCAAACTACTTTTATGGAGAGTTTGATCCTGGCTCAGGACGAACGCTGGCGGCGTGCCTAATACATGCAAGTCGAGCGGACGATGAGAGAAGCTTGCTTCTCTCTGATTTAGCGGCGGACGGGTGAGTAACACGTGGGTAACCTACCTTATAGATTGGGATAACTCCGGGAAACCGGGGCTAATACCGAATAACACTTTTAAACACATGTTTGAAAGTTGAAAGACGGTTTCGGCTGTCACTATAAGATGGACCCGCGGCGCATTAGCTAGTTGGTGAGGTAACGGCTCACCAAGGCAACGATGCGTAGCCGACCTGAGAGGGTGATCGGCCACACTGGGACTGAGACACGGCCCAGACTCCTACGGGAGGCAGCAGTAGGGAATCTTCCACAATGGACGAAAGTCTGATGGAGCAACGCCGCGTGAGTGAAGAAGGATTTCGGTTCGTAAAACTCTGTTGCAAGGGAAGAACAAGTAGCGTAGTAACTGGCGCTACCTTGACGGTACCTTGTTAGAAAGCCACGGCTAACTACGTGCCAGCAGCCGCGGTAATACGTAGGTGGCAAGCGTTGTCCGGAATTATTGGGCGTAAAGCGCGCGCAGGTGGTTCCTTAAGTCTGATGTGAAAGCCCCCGGCTCAACCGGGGAGGGTCATTGGAAACTGGGGAACTTGAGTGCAGAAGAGGATAGTGGAATTCCAAGTGTAGCGGTGAAATGCGTAGAGATTTGGAGGAACACCAGTGGCGAAGGCGACTGTCTGGTCTGTAACTGACACTGAGGCGCGAAAGCGTGGGGAGCAAACAGGATTAGATACCCTGGTAGTCCACGCCGTAAACGATGAGTGCTAAGTGTTGGGGGGTTTCCGCCCCTCAGTGCTGCAGCTAACGCATTAAGCACTCCGCCTGGGGAGTACGGTCGCAAGACTGAAACTCAAAGGAATTGACGGGGGCCCGCACAAGCGGTGGAGCATGTGGTTTAATTCGAAGCAACGCGAAGAACCTTACCAGGTCTTGACATCCCGGTGACCACTATGGAGACATAGTTTCCCCTTCGGGGGCAACGGTGACAGGTGGTGCATGGTTGTCGTCAGCTCGTGTCGTGAGATGTTGGGTTAAGTCCCGCAACGAGCGCAACCCTTATTCTTAGTTGCCATCATTCAGTTGGGCACTCTAAGGAGACTGCCGGTGATAAACCGGAGGAAGGTGGGGATGACGTCAAATCATCATGCCCCTTATGACCTGGGCTACACACGTGCTACAATGGACGATACAAACGGTTGCCAACCCGCGAGGGGGAGCTAATCCGATAAAATCGTTCTCAGTTCGGATTGTAGGCTGCAACTCGCCTACATGAAGCCGGAATCGCTAGTAATCGCGGATCAGCATGCCGCGGTGAATACGTTCCCGGGCCTTGTACACACCGCCCGTCACACCACGAGAGTTTGTAACACCCGAAGTCGGTGAGGTAACCTTTATGGAGCCAGCCGCCGAAGGTGGGATAGATGATTGGGGTGAAGTCGTAACAAGGTAGCCGTATCGGAAGGTGCGGCTGGATCACCTCCTTTCTAAGGATTATTTCGGAATCATTCCCTCGGGGAATGAAACATTAACGTTTGCTGTTCAGTTTTGAAGGTTCATTCTTAATTGAATGGAATACTTCAAAACACTTGCTCCTGCGGTTACTCGTCGCAAATATGCGAAGAAGTAAAACAGGAAGCATATTTGTTCTTTGAAAACTGGATAAAACGACATTGAAAGCAATAAATCAAATTTCTATTTTATAGATTTTTAAACAAGTCAAGCAATTGACGTGTAAACTTAAATCTTAGATTTTATCTAAGTGTTAACTTTTGGTTAAGTTAATAAGGGCGCACGGTGGATGCCTTGGCACTAGGAGTCGATGAAGGACGGCACTAACACCGATATGCCTCGGGGAGCTGTAAGTAAGCTTTGATCCGGGGATTTCCGAATGGGGGAACCCACTATCTTTAATCGGATAGTATCTACACGTGAATACATAGCGTGATGAGGACAGACGCAGGGAACTGAAACATCTAAGTACCTGCAGGAACAGAAAGAAAATTCGATTCCCTGAGTAGCGGCGAGCGAAACGGGAAGAGCCCAAACCAAAGAGCTTGCTCTTTGGGGTTGTAGGACACTCTATACGGAGTTACAAAAGAATGAGTTAGACGAAGCGACTTGGAAAGGTCCGCGAAACAAGGTAAAAGCCCTGTAGTCAAAAGTTCATTCCCTCCAGAGTGTATCCTGAGTACGGCGGAACACGTGAAATTCCGTCGGAATCCGGGAGGACCATCTCCCAAGGCTAAATACTACCTAGTGACCGATAGTGAACCAGTACCGTGAGGGAAAGGTGAAAAGCACCCCGGAAGGGGAGTGAAATAGATCCTGAAACCGTGTGCCTACAAGTAGTTAGAGCCCGTTAATGGGTGATAGCGTGCCTTTTGTAGAATGAACCGGCGAGTTACGATTACGTGCGAGGTTAAGTTGAGAAGACGGAGCCGCAGCGAAAGCGAGTCTGAATAGGGCGAATTAGTACGTGGTCGTAGACCCGAAACCAGGTGATCTACCCATGTCCAGGGTGAAGGTGAGGTAACACTCACTGGAGGCCCGAACCCACGCACGTTGAAAAGTGCGGGGATGAGGTGTGGGTAGCGGAGAAATTCCAATCGAACCTGGAGATAGCTGGTTCTCTCCGAAATAGCTTTAGGGCTAGCCTCGTGATTGAGAATACCGGAGGTAGAGCACTGTTTGGACTAGGGGGGCATCTCGCTTTACCGAATTCAGACAAACTCCGAATGCCGGATATTTATACACGGGAGTCAGACTGCGAGTGATAAGATCCGTAGTCAAGAGGGAAACAGCCCAGACCACCAGCTAAGGTCCCCAAGTAATCGTTAAGTGGAAAAGGATGTGGCGTTGCTTAGACAACCAGGATGTTGGCTTAGAAGCAGCCATCATTTAAAGAGTGCGTAATAGCTCACTGGTCGAGTGACGCTGCGCCGAAAATGTATCGGGGCTAAACGATTCACCGAAGCTGTGGATGCATACTTTGAGTATGCGTGGTAGGAGAGCGTTCTAATAGCGTTGAAGTCAGACCGGAAGGACTGGTGGAGCGATTAGAAGTGAGAATGCCGGTATGAGTAGCGAAACATGGGTGAGAATCCCATGCACCGTATGACTAAGGTTTCCTGAGGAAGGCTCGTCCGCTCAGGGTTAGTCGGGACCTAAGCCGAGGCCGATAGGCGTAGGCGATGGACAACAGGTTGATATTCCTGTACCACCTCCTCACCGTTTGAGAAATGGGGGGACGCAGTAGGATAGGGTAAGCACGCCGTTGGTTGCGCGTGTTCAAGCAGTAAGGCGTGTATGTAGGCAAATCCGCATACTATAACGTTGAGCTGTGATGACGAGCTCTTATGAGCGAAGTTCCTGATTTCACACTGCCAAGAAAAGCCTCTATCGAGGTGAGAGGTGCCCGTACCGCAAACCGACACAGGTAGTCGAGGAGAGAATCCTAAGGTGTGCGAGAGAACTCTCGTTAAGGAACTCGGCAAAATGACCCCGTAACTTCGGGAGAAGGGGTGCTTCTTTGGGTGCATAGCCTAGAGAAGCCGCAGTGAATAGGCCCAGGCGACTGTTTAGCAAAAACACAGGTCTCTGCAAAACCGTAAGGTGACGTATAGGGGCTGACGCCTGCCCGGTGCTGGAAGGTTAAGAGGAGCGGTTAGCGCAAGCGAAGCTGTGAATTGAAGCCCCAGTAAACGGCGGCCGTAACTATAACGGTCCTAAGGTAGCGAAATTCCTTGTCGGGTAAGTTCCGACCCGCACGAAAGGCGTAACGATCTGGGCACTGTCTCAACGAGAGACTCGGTGAAATTATAGTACCTGTGAAGATGCAGGTTACCCGCGACAGGACGGAAAGACCCCGTGGAGCTTTACTGTAGCCTGATATTGAATTTTGGTACAACTTGTACAGGATAGGTAGGAGCCAGAGATCCCGGAGCGCCAGCTTCGGAGGAGGCGTCGGTGGGATACTACCCTGGTTGTATTGAACTTCTAACCCATGCCCCTTAGCGGGGTAGGAGACAGTGTCAGGCGGACAGTTTGACTGGGGCGGTCGCCTCCTAAAGAGTAACGGAGGCGCCCAAAGGTTCCCTCAGAATGGTTGGAAATCATTCGAAGAGTGTAAAGGCATAAGGGAGCTTGACTGCGAGACCTACAAGTCGAGCAGGGTCGAAAGACGGGCTTAGTGATCCGGTGGTTCCGCATGGAAGGGCCATCGCTCAACGGATAAAAGCTACCCCGGGGATAACAGGCTTATCTCCCCCAAGAGTCCACATCGACGGGGAGGTTTGGCACCTCGATGTCGGCTCATCGCATCCTGGGGCTGTAGTCGGTCCCAAGGGTTGGGCTGTTCGCCCATTAAAGCGGTACGCGAGCTGGGTTCAGAACGTCGTGAGACAGTTCGGTCCCTATCCGTCGTGGGCGTAGGAAATTTGAGAGGAGCTGTCCTTAGTACGAGAGGACCGGGATGGACACACCGCTGGTGTACCAGTTGTCTTGCCAAAGGCATCGCTGGGTAGCTATGTGTGGACGGGATAAGTGCTGAAAGCATCTAAGCATGAAGCCCCCCTCAAGATGAGATTTCCCATTACGCAAGTAAGTAAGACCCCTGAAAGACGATCAGGTAGATAGGTTCGAGGTGGAAGTGCGGTGACGCATGTAGCTGACGAATACTAATCGGTCGAGGACTTAACCACATTTTATTGCACAAATTCAATGAAACGTTTATCCAGTTTTGAAAGAACGATAAATTATAAAAAATGCTTGACCTTCGAGTAAAGTATGATATAATGAATCTTGTCTTTTAAACAAAATAGTCTAGTGATGATGGCAAAGAGGTCACACCCGTTCCCATACCGAACACGGAAGTTAAGCTCTTTAGCGCCGATGGTAGTTGGGGGCTTCCCCCTGTGAGAGTAGGACGTCGCTAGGCTTTTATACCCAGGAGGATTAGCTCAGCTGGGAGAGCACCTGCCTTACAAGCAGGGGGTCGGCGGTTCGAGCCCGTCATCCTCCACCATTTCTAAATGCCGGTGTAGCTCAGTTGGTAGAGCAACTGACTTGTAATCAGTAGGTCGAGGGTTCGACTCCTTTCGCCGGCACCATTTAGAGAGCCATTAGCTCAGTTGGTAGAGCATCTGACTTTTAATCAGAGGGTCGAAGGTTCGAGTCCTTCATGGCTCACCAGTTTTATATTGTCTGCTGCGGGTGTGGCGGAATTGGCAGACGCACTAGACTTAGGATCTAGCGCCGCAAGGCGTGGGGGTTCGACTCCCTTCACCCGCACCATTTTAATTTCAAATACTGTCAGAGTAAAAATATCTTATGCATTTTGCGGAAGTAGTTCAGTGGTAGAACACCACCTTGCCAAGGTGGGGGTCGCGAGTTCGAACCTCGTCTTCCGCTCCAAAAATGCCGGGGTGGCGGAACTGGCAGACGCACAGGACTTAAAATCCTGCGGTGAGTGATCACCGTGCCGGTTCGATTCCGGCCCTCGGCACCATCTTTACTTTATATTTTGCGCCCGTAGCTCAATTGGATAGAGCGTCTGACTACGGATCAGAAGGTTGTGGGTTCGACTCCTGCCGGGCGCGCCATATTTCGGAATGTAGCTCAGCTTGGTAGAGCACTTGGTTTGGGACCAAGGGGTCGTAGGTTCGAATCCTGTCATTCCGACCATTATTTAGGGGCCTTAGCTCAGCTGGGAGAGCGCCTGCCTTGCACGCAGGAGGTCAGCGGTTCGATCCCGCTAGGCTCCACCATGAACCTTGAAAACTGAACAAGCAACGTTAATGAAACAAGCTTCTTAAATGAAGCAAACAATAGATTTCAACTTTTAATTAAGTTGAATCGCTAGCAAAGCAAATGAGCTTTCAAACTACTTTTATGGAGAGTTTGATCCTGGCTCAGGACGAACGCTGGCGGCGTGCCTAATACATGCAAGTCGAGCGGATGATGAGAGAAGCTTGCTTCTCTCTGATTTAGCGGCGGACGGGTGAGTAACACGTGGGTAACCTACCTTATAGATTGGGATAACTCCGGGAAACCGGGGCTAATACCGAATAATACTTTTAAACACATGTTTGAAAGTTGAAAGACGGTTTCGGCTGTCACTATAAGATGGACCCGCGGCGCATTAGCTAGTTGGTGAGGTAACGGCTCACCAAGGCAACGATGCGTAGCCGACCTGAGAGGGTGATCGGCCACACTGGGACTGAGACACGGCCCAGACTCCTACGGGAGGCAGCAGTAGGGAATCTTCCACAATGGACGAAAGTCTGATGGAGCAACGCCGCGTGAGTGAAGAAGGATTTCGGTTCGTAAAACTCTGTTGCAAGGGAAGAACAAGTAGCGTAGTAACTGGCGCTACCTTGACGGTACCTTGTTAGAAAGCCACGGCTAACTACGTGCCAGCAGCCGCGGTAATACGTAGGTGGCAAGCGTTGTCCGGAATTATTGGGCGTAAAGCGCGCGCAGGTGGTTCCTTAAGTCTGATGTGAAAGCCCCCGGCTCAACCGGGGAGGGTCATTGGAAACTGGGGAACTTGAGTGCAGAAGAGGATAGTGGAATTCCAAGTGTAGCGGTGAAATGCGTAGAGATTTGGAGGAACACCAGTGGCGAAGGCGACTGTCTGGTCTGTAACTGACACTGAGGCGCGAAAGCGTGGGGAGCAAACAGGATTAGATACCCTGGTAGTCCACGCCGTAAACGATGAGTGCTAAGTGTTGGGGGGTTTCCGCCCCTCAGTGCTGCAGCTAACGCATTAAGCACTCCGCCTGGGGAGTACGGTCGCAAGACTGAAACTCAAAGGAATTGACGGGGGCCCGCACAAGCGGTGGAGCATGTGGTTTAATTCGAAGCAACGCGAAGAACCTTACCAGGTCTTGACATCCCGGTGACCACTATGGAGACATAGTTTCCCCTTCGGGGGCAACGGTGACAGGTGGTGCATGGTTGTCGTCAGCTCGTGTCGTGAGATGTTGGGTTAAGTCCCGCAACGAGCGCAACCCTTATTCTTAGTTGCCATCATTCAGTTGGGCACTCTAAGGAGACTGCCGGTGATAAACCGGAGGAAGGTGGGGATGACGTCAAATCATCATGCCCCTTATGACCTGGGCTACACACGTGCTACAATGGACGATACAAACGGTTGCCAACCCGCGAGGGGGAGCTAATCCGATAAAATCGTTCTCAGTTCGGATTGTAGGCTGCAACTCGCCTACATGAAGCCGGAATCGCTAGTAATCGCGGATCAGCATGCCGCGGTGAATACGTTCCCGGGCCTTGTACACACCGCCCGTCACACCACGAGAGTTTGTAACACCCGAAGTCGGTGAGGTAACCTTTATGGAGCCAGCCGCCGAAGGTGGGATAGATGATTGGGGTGAAGTCGTAACAAGGTAGCCGTATCGGAAGGTGCGGCTGGATCACCTCCTTTCTAAGGATTATTTCGGAATCATTCTCATGGAGAATGAAACATTAACGGTTGCTGTTCAGTTTTGAAGGTTTATGAATGAATTTTATAACTTCTAAGAGGGCCTATAGCTCAGCTGGTTAGAGCGCACGCCTGATAAGCGTGAGGTCGATGGTTCGAGTCCATTTAGGCCCACCATATAAATTCTTTATATACCTCTTAATAAAACATTGGGGCCTTAGCTCAGCTGGGAGAGCGCCTGCCTTGCACGCAGGAGGTCAGCGGTTCGATCCCGCTAGGCTCCACCAATTTTATTTTTTCGTTCTTTGAAAACTGGATAAAACGACATTGATAGCAATAAAACAAATTTCTATTTTATAGAAATGTAACAAGTCAAGCAATTGACGTGTAAACTTAAATCTTGGATTTTATCCAAGTGTTAACTTTTGGTTAAGTTAATAAGGGCGCACGGTGGATGCCTTGGCACTAGGAGTCGATGAAGGACGGCACTAACACCGATATGCCTCGGGGAGCTGTAAGTAAGCTTTGATCCGGGGATTTCCGAATGGGGGAACCCACTATCTTTAATCGGATAGTATCTACACGTGAATACATAGCGTGATGAGGACAGACGCAGGGAACTGAAACATCTAAGTACCTGCAGGAACAGAAAGAAAATTCGATTCCCTGAGTAGCGGCGAGCGAAACGGGAAGAGCCCAAACCAAAGAGCTTGCTCTTTGGGGTTGTAGGACACTCTATACGGAGTTACAAAAGAATGAGTTAGACGAAGCGACTTGGAAAGGTCCGCGAAACAAGGTAAAAGCCCTGTAGTCAAAAGTTCATTCCCTCCAGAGTGTATCCTGAGTACGGCGGAACACGTGAAATTCCGTCGGAATCCGGGAGGACCATCTCCCAAGGCTAAATACTACCTAGTGACCGATAGTGAACCAGTACCGTGAGGGAAAGGTGAAAAGCACCCCGGAAGGGGAGTGAAATAGATCCTGAAACCGTGTGCCTACAAGTAGTTAGAGCCCGTTAATGGGTGATAGCGTGCCTTTTGTAGAATGAACCGGCGAGTTACGATTACGTGCGAGGTTAAGTTGAGAAGACGGAGCCGCAGCGAAAGCGAGTCTGAATAGGGCGAATTAGTACGTGGTCGTAGACCCGAAACCAGGTGATCTACCCATGTCCAGGGTGAAGGTGAGGTAACACTCACTGGAGGCCCGAACCCACGCACGTTGAAAAGTGCGGGGATGAGGTGTGGGTAGCGGAGAAATTCCAATCGAACCTGGAGATAGCTGGTTCTCTCCGAAATAGCTTTAGGGCTAGCCTCGTGATTGAGAATACCGGAGGTAGAGCACTGTTTGGACTAGGGGGGCATCTCGCTTTACCGAATTCAGACAAACTCCGAATGCCGGATATTTATACACGGGAGTCAGACTGCGAGTGATAAGATCCGTAGTCAAGAGGGAAACAGCCCAGACCACCAGCTAAGGTCCCCAAGTAATCGTTAAGTGGAAAAGGATGTGGCGTTGCTTAGACAACCAGGATGTTGGCTTAGAAGCAGCCATCATTTAAAGAGTGCGTAATAGCTCACTGGTCGAGTGACGCTGCGCCGAAAATGTATCGGGGCTAAACGATTCACCGAAGCTGTGGATGCATACTTTGAGTATGCGTGGTAGGAGAGCGTTCTAATAGCGTTGAAGTCAGACCGGAAGGACTGGTGGAGCGATTAGAAGTGAGAATGCCGGTATGAGTAGCGAAACATGGGTGAGAATCCCATGCACCGTATGACTAAGGTTTCCTGAGGAAGGCTCGTCCGCTCAGGGTTAGTCGGGACCTAAGCCGAGGCCGATAGGCGTAGGCGATGGACAACAGGTTGATATTCCTGTACCACCTCCTCACCGTTTGAGAAATGGGGGGACGCAGTAGGATAGGGTAAGCACGCCGTTGGTTGCGCGTGTTCAAGCAGTAAGGCGTGTATGTAGGCAAATCCGCATACTATAACGTTGAGCTGTGATGACGAGCTCTTTAGAGCGAAGTTCCTGATTTCACACTGCCAAGAAAAGCCTCTATCGAGGTGAGAGGTGCCCGTACCGCAAACCGACACAGGTAGTCGAGGAGAGAATCCTAAGGTGTGCGAGAGAACTCTCGTTAAGGAACTCGGCAAAATGACCCCGTAACTTCGGGAGAAGGGGTGCTTCTTTGGGTGCATAGCCTAGAGAAGCCGCAGTGAATAGGCCCAGGCGACTGTTTAGCAAAAACACAGGTCTCTGCAAAACCGTAAGGTGACGTATAGGGGCTGACGCCTGCCCGGTGCTGGAAGGTTAAGAGGAGCGGTTAGCGCAAGCGAAGCTGTGAATTGAAGCCCCAGTAAACGGCGGCCGTAACTATAACGGTCCTAAGGTAGCGAAATTCCTTGTCGGGTAAGTTCCGACCCGCACGAAAGGCGTAACGATCTGGGCACTGTCTCAACGAGAGACTCGGTGAAATTATAGTACCTGTGAAGATGCAGGTTACCCGCGACAGGACGGAAAGACCCCGTGGAGCTTTACTGTAGCCTGATATTGAATTTTGGTACAACTTGTACAGGATAGGTAGGAGCCAGAGATCCCGGAGCGCCAGCTTCGGAGGAGGCGTCGGTGGGATACTACCCTGGTTGTATTGAACTTCTAACCCATGCCCCTTAGCGGGGTAGGAGACAGTGTCAGGCGGACAGTTTGACTGGGGCGGTCGCCTCCTAAAGAGTAACGGAGGCGCCCAAAGGTTCCCTCAGAATGGTTGGAAATCATTCGAAGAGTGTAAAGGCATAAGGGAGCTTGACTGCGAGACCTACAAGTCGAGCAGGGTCGAAAGACGGGCTTAGTGATCCGGTGGTTCCGCATGGAAGGGCCATCGCTCAACGGATAAAAGCTACCCCGGGGATAACAGGCTTATCTCCCCCAAGAGTCCACATCGACGGGGAGGTTTGGCACCTCGATGTCGGCTCATCGCATCCTGGGGCTGTAGTCGGTCCCAAGGGTTGGGCTGTTCGCCCATTAAAGCGGTACGCGAGCTGGGTTCAGAACGTCGTGAGACAGTTCGGTCCCTATCCGTCGTGGGCGTAGGAAATTTGAGAGGAGCTGTCCTTAGTACGAGAGGACCGGGATGGACACACCGCTGGTGTACCAGTTGTCTTGCCAAAGGCATCGCTGGGTAGCTATGTGTGGACGGGATAAGTGCTGAAAGCATCTAAGCATGAAGCCCCCCTCAAGATGAGATTTCCCATTACGCAAGTAAGTAAGACCCCTGAAAGACGATCAGGTAGATAGGTTCGAGGTGGAAGTGCGGTGACGCATGTAGCTGACGAATACTAATCGGTCGAGGACTTAACCACATTTTATTGCACAAATTCAATGAACCGTTTATCCAGTTTTGAAAGAATGAATATTTTTTCTAAGGGTTTCAAGACACAAGCTAGTCGAGGAAACGACTGAGTGATTGAAGGAGCGTACTTAAGTACGTGACTGAAAGAGCGAGGGAAGTTGACGAAGGATAGCGCCGTGTATTGGAAGCCGAAAATAGTGAAGTGATGATGGCAAAGAGGTCACACCCGTTCCCATACCGAACACGGAAGTTAAGCTCTTTAGCGCCGATGGTAGTTGGGGGCTTCCCCCTGTGAGAGTAGGACGTCGCTTCGCACACAAAAAAACCACTGAGAAATCAGTGGTTTTTTTATTGTCTAATTCCTATTTGAAGATGTTAAAATTCCAAAACCTCCCGTAAATTATTAATGTAAGATTGACTTACTGGTAATTCTGTCCCCTCATTTAGCTGAACAATAAAGTTGGAAGTTAAATCCCGTGAGATTTTCTTTATATAGTAAATATTAATAATACAAGATCGATGAATGCGGATAAAGTTGGACGGCAACCTTGTCTGTAATTCTTTCAATGTGACAGCCGTTTTATATTGTTCACCTTGAGAATAAAACCAAGTTCGTTTTTGAAGGCTTTCAATATGTGAAATTTGATCAATAGGAATAGGCATCCAGTCTTCTACTTGCTTGCCTGTTAAAAATTTGTAAGTATCCGGTTTCTTAATTGTAAAAAGGGGAGGAAGGACAACAATTAAAGCCCCTTGCTCTCCGTTTACAAGGATGGGATAACCGATTGCATAATAAGGTGTCTCAAAAAGTGTACTTTCCATGACTGCATCTGTTTTTTGTCCTGTCTGGAGAACTTGGAAAGCAATACTGTCTTCTGGAACAGCAGAGCCTACCTTTAATGTGAATTGGTGATGACCCGTACTGAAATAAATATAAGTGTTATTTACTGCTATTGCTATCGATGCTTCTGCTGGAATCCAGTCTTCTAAAATAGTTTTGTACTGATTAAAAATATCTTTTTCGACATCAATTTTTTGTAATGACAAAGTAAATCCACTCCTTCTGTATTATTGCCTAAATATGTTTCGTCCTCCAAATAAGATAATTCATCCTCATTTAAACTTAATTTGTCAGAAAATAATGAAAAGTTAATCTTTCTGTTATACATTATATTACAGCAAGATGTTCTGTTATGGAACAGGGGATAGCAAATTTTCCTAACAGAATTTTCATACACAATGGGGAAGGTGGAAATTTATCATGTCAACACGTCAAGAAAGAATTGAAGCTTTACAAAAACAATGGGCAGAAAATAAACGCTGGGAGGGTATTGAGCGTGGCTATACAGCTGAAGAGGTTGTAAAGTTACAAGGTTCATTCATCCAAGAGCAAACATTAGCAAAGCGTGGAGCTGCTCGTTTATGGAATTCATTACATGAAGAGCCGTTTATCAATGCTTTAGGTGCTTTAACGGGGAATCAGGCAGTACAGCAAGTAAAGGCAGGTTTAAAAGCAATCTACTTATCGGGGTGGCAAGTAGCGGCTGATGCGAACCTTTCTGGACAAATGTATCCGGACCAATCTTTATATCCAGCAAACTCTGTACCAGCAGTAGTAAAGCGCATTAATCAAGCTTTACAACGTGCTGATCAAATCGATCATGCTGAAGGTCGCGATGATGGCTTCGATTGGTTTGCACCAATTGTGGCTGATGCTGAAGCAGGCTTTGGTGGTCCATTAAACGTATTTGAGTTAGTTAAAGGAATGATTGAAGCTGGTGCAGCTGGTGTCCATTTAGAAGACCAATTAGCTTCTGAGAAAAAGTGTGGTCACTTAGGTGGTAAAGTATTATTACCAACTCAAAACGCAGTACGCAACTTAATTGCTGCACGTCTTGCTGCGGATGTTGCGGGTGTTGATACAATCTTAATCGCTCGTACTGATGCTGACGCTGCTGACATGGTAACGTCTGATATTGACCCACGCGATGCAGAATTCTTAACAGGTGAACGTACTCCAGAAGGATTCTACCGTACAAAACCGGGTATTAAGCAAGCAATTGCTCGTGGTTTAGCTTATGCACCATATGCAGACTTAATTTGGTGTGAGACATCTCACCCATCTTTAGAAGAAGCTCGTGAGTTTGCTGCGGCAATTCACGCTGAATTCCCAGGGAAAATGTTAGCGTACAACTGCTCGCCATCATTCAACTGGAAAGCTAAATTATCGGATGAGGAAATTGCAGAATACCAACGTGAATTAGGGAAGCTTGGCTACAAGTTCCAATTCATCACACTTGCAGGTTTCCACAGCTTAAACTTCGGTATGTTCGAGCTTGCGCATGACTACAAAGACAATGGTATGGCTGCTTACTCTAAGCTACAACAAGCTGAGTTTGCTGCAGAGTCTAAAGGTTACACGGCAACTCGTCACCAACGTGAAGTAGGTACTGGTTACTTTGATGAAGTATCACAAACAATTTCAGGTGGTACATCATCGACAACGGCTATGTCTGGTTCTACTGAGACAGAGCAATTTGCTTAATAAGTATAGACTTTTAAAAGAGCAGGATTATGAAAATAATTCATAAACGGGGAACTGCTCTATATGTAATAAATTATCTCTTTTTACCCGCCCTTCCTATTCAAAGTGTTATCGGGGATGTAGCACTTAGTAGATAACCGTTATGTAATGGGCGATTTCGAAAGTAATACGAAGGTTGGGGAAAAGAGATAGGATTTTGGATTTTGAACTTGAACATCTTAACTACGATACAATCTATATCGAATTGGACCGCGATTTAGAATGGGATTGCCTCCCAAAATAGAAGCAAACTTAGGGGTTTTGTATAAATGGAAATATGTCTTTCTAGCTTGGATGGGGCTGGAAAGGCATTTTCCATTTTAGTAGATAGGAAATTATTTTAGGAGCTTTTAATTACTAATTGATAGGGGAGCCGTTTATATGAAAAATAAAGAACTATTACTTGTACCTGGACCAACACCTGTAATGGACGAAATTTATGATGCGTTGGCAAGTGAAACGAGAGGACATACAGATCCTCGTTTTGTAGAAATATTTAAAAATACAATTACGAATACGAAAAAGCTTTTTAATACTGATGGAGAGGTGTATGTAGTAGCGGGCTCCGGTACATTGGCAATGGAAATGGCCATTGTAAATACTGTTGCTAAAGGGGAACGTCTTTTAGTCATTAGCCATGGTTATTTTGGGGATCGTTTTACACCACTGGCAAAAGCATTTGGTATTGAAGTCGACGTGCTACAGTCTACGTGGGGGGAGCGTGTGGATGCGCAACTTGTTGAAGAAACTGTAAAAGCAAAGTCATATAAGGCAGTCACGATTACACATGCAGATACATCAACAGGTGTTGCTTCCGATTTAGATACGCTTATTCCGATCATTAAAGCATCGGGTGCGCTTGTAATTGTGGATGGTGTCGTAGCGACGGCAGCTCTTCAAGAGGATATGGGTAAATCGTATGGTAAGGAAGATTATAAGATTGATATCGTCTTAACAGGTTCACAAAAAGCGATTGGTATTCCACCAGGTCTTGCAATCGTTGCCTTTAGTCAACAGGCTTTGGCTGCCCGTGAACAAATTGGGACAGTTCCTGCGTATTATGCGGATATACATAACTGGCGCAATATTATGGAAAACCCAGCGATGTATTTTGCGACACCACCAGTAAATTTAATTTATGCATATGATGTTGCATTGAAAATTGTATTGGAAGAAGGCATGGAAAAGCGCGAAGCTCGACATATTGCCTATGGAAAAGCGGTGCGTACAGCGTTACGTTCATATGGCATGACACCACTTGCAGAGGAAGAAGTAGCGGCACCGACATTAAGCTGCATTTTATATCCTGAAGGGGTGGATGACGGGAAGTTTCGTGCAAGTCTGGCAAGTCGAGGCGTTATTGTAGCAGGCTCGTTAGCTCATTTGGCTGGAAAAGCATTCCGTATGGGACATATGGGTAATGCGACTTCCGAGATGCTGCAGCAGGCCATTATTGCGATCGGTGAAGCATTGCAAGAACAGAATATAGAAGTAAATATCGAAGAAGCGAAAAAGGTGTTCTCACAGCAAATTGAACAGGCAACAGTAAAAAGTTAAGTTTATAGAAGATAGAGGGGGCTAAAGAGTAATTTTAGCTCCCTTTTTATGATGAAGTCAGAATGATGGCTCACTCATACTTTGTTCCATCGACTGTTTTAACCAGCGTGTTGCTTCTGTATAGTCTTGTGTTACACCAAGTCCTTTTTTATAGAGCATTCCAAGTTGGAACTGGGCTTTAGTATGTCCTTGTATAGCAGCGAGGCGATACCATTTAGCGCCTTCTTGATAATCTCTCATTATTCCTTCGCCATTTGCATACATTTGGCCCAATTGAAATTGTGCTTTTGGATGCCCCTTTTGTGCGGCTTGTTGAATCCATTTAAATGCCTCGGTGTAATCTTGCTTTGTCCCAAGTCCTTTATCAAACAGATTGCCGAGCTGATATTGTGCATGGAGATGTCCTTGTTCTGCTGCGGAGCGGTAACAGCGGCGGGCTTCATCATAATTGACAGAAGTACCGAGTCCTCTTTCGTAAAGTAATCCAAGCTGGTATTCAGCTTCCGCCTCATTTTTGCTAACAGCTGCGTAAAACCATTTAAGTGCCTCTTGATAATTCGGTAAATGGTGTTCATCACCAAGGTAAAAAAGCCCTAGCTGGAGCTGTGCTTTTGCATGGTTCTGAATAGCTGCGCGTTTCAACCATTTTACCGCTGTTTCTGTAGCACCGGTTTCTAAATAAAGCATACCTAAATCATAGTTTGCACTAATATGTTCGCTTGAGGCAGCTTTTAGTAACCATTCTAAGGCATTTATTTGGGCAAGCGTTGTATTTTGTTGCTTATAAATAAGACCGAGAGTATATTGGGCATTTGTATGGCCGTTATTTGCCGCGAGTGTCAGCCATTTAATCGCCTCTTCTTCACTTTGATCGATGCCTTGACCTGATTTATAAAGTAATGCGAGTTGGAATTGAGCATTCGTATGGTTTTGAATAGCGGCTGATAAATACCAGCAAGCTGCAACGTTATAGGAAAGTTTGACACCATCGCCTTTTGTATATAAATAGCCTAGGTTATATTGCGCACTAGCATCTCCTATTTTGGCTGCCTGTAAAAAGAGGTCCGCAGCCTTTTCGTAATTTTGTTCTACGCCCTGTCCCTTATGATATAAGAAACCTAGATTATTCATGGCGCTTGTGTTTCCTTGCTGGACCGCTTTTTTATACCATTGTGCAGCTGTTTCATAATTTTGCAAAACACCAGTCCCCTGATTATATAGCGAACCGAGATTATACTGGGCATCTGCATTTCCTGCGTTTGCAGCTAGTTCATATAATTCGGCTGCCCTTTTTTCATCCTGTTCAACACCTTGCCCGAGCTGATACAAGATGCCAAGTGCATACAGTGCGTTACTATCCCTCTTTTCAGCAGCTAAAGAGTACCATTTTGCCGCTTCTTTTAAATTGCGAGGGACACCTTTGCCATGATTGTATAAAACGCCGAGATTGTATTGTGCAATGGTATTGCCTTTTTCTGCAGCAATTAAAAACCATTTAGCGGCCGCTTCATAGTCATAGGCCGGCAAATCTAACTTCCCGAAAGAAGAGGGAGTGAGACTTTCGATTTCGAATGGTACTGATAACTTTTCTTCTGTAAGCAACTGTTTTGTGTACCAGCTAGTTAAATCCATTAAATAATCCAGCACGATTTTTGCAGCCTTCGTATCGATTAAATCATTTGCCTGGGCTTCGGTCATTTTCAGAATTAAATTCATGAGCAAATAAATGCGGCGCGGTTTTATTTTTTCGATAAAGTATTTATTGTTCAGGAGGGTACGTAGTTCGCTTACTGTTCCGTCTTTCTGCATCTCCTTTGCATATAAATCCCGTACGATCATGCGGAGCGCAATATTAGATTTCTTTAAAGAGAGCATAGGGTTGGAAATGGTGTAACGGGCAGAACCCTGCAGTGCTTCTGCTAAAGGGCGATGTGTTTCCGGAATTGAATTAATAACTTTTGTAAGTAAGTCACGATTTACCATAAATATTCACTCCCTTCAATAACACTAAGTAATCTTTTTATCGGAGAGGAAGATTAAAAATGAATAGGAAGCATTTATAACACCAATAATATAGAAAATATTGTATGATAATTGGAAAACAGCTGGATGGGTGGTAGGGACAGTATGAAACGGATTATAGATAAATCGCAAAAAAGGGAAAAAGCAGATTTCATTATTCAACATGCACAAATAGCAGATGTATTTAATCTTCGCTGGCGACAGGGGGACGTCGTAGTAGCTGACGGGAAAATCATTGCCATCTCCGAACCAGGTGAATTTGAAGCGGATGAAATTATTGATGCAAGGGGAAAGTATATTGTGCCGGGTTTTATTGATGCCCATATACATATCGAGTCTTCCATGCTGGCGCCGAAGCAATTTAACCGGATTATCCTTCCTCATGGTGTGACGGCTGTCGTAACCGATCCGCACGAAATTGCCAATGTTGCTGGAAAAGCTGGCCTGGAGTTTATGTTGCGGGAAATAGAAGATGTTGAAATGGATATTTATTATATGCTGCCATCCAGCGTGCCGGGGACATCCTTTGAAAATGCAGGGGCTGTATTAACAGCAAAAGATTTAGCGGAGTTTGTTCATCATGAGAGTGTGTTAGGGCTGGCAGAAGTAATGGATTTTCCTGCTGTCTTAAACGGTGAGGAAGGGATGCTTTCAAAGCTTAAGCTTGCGCAAGATGCTGATATGATTATAGATGGGCATGGTGCAGGTTTAACTAGTGCGCAAATTCGTGGGTACCGTGCTGCAGGGATTGCTACTGATCATGAATGTGTAACAGCAGAAGAGGCGCTAGATCGTGTGGAACAAGGGATGTATGTGTTGATTCGTGAAGGTTCTGCTGCTAAGAATTTAAAAGCGATCTTACCCGCTGTGACGGTTGCTAATGCGCGGCGATTTGCATTTTGCACCGATGATAAACATTTGGATGAGCTTATAGAACAAGGGAGCATAAACTATGCTGTTGCTCTTGCCATTGAAGAAGGCATGGATCCATTACTTGCAATTCAGTTGGCATCATTAAATGCTGCCGAATGTTACCGCTTAAATAATAAAGGGGCAATCGCTACAGGTTTTGACGCGGACTTTTTATTAGTAGATAACCTGCAGACGATGAAAGCTTTAGCTGTATGGAAGGACGGTAAAAAGGTTGCTGAACATGGTAAAATGCTTACTCCGGCTCCGGAAAAATCTATTATTGAAACGTCTATTTTACATTCGATGCATTTACCAAAGCTATCAAAAGAGGATTTACGCTTGCCGTTTAAAGGAAATCGAGCAAATGTAATGCAAATCGTTCCTAATCAATTAATTACGAAGCGGATTGAAGCAAAAGTTGATGTAGTGAATGGGGAATTTATTCCTTCTGTTAAAAAGGATTTGCTGAAGCTTGCGGTTGTGGAGCGCCACCATCATTTAGGAACAAAGGCAGTGGCCATTGTACAAGGGATCGGCATACAAAGCGGGGCGGTAGCAACAACGATTGCCCACGATTCCCATAATGCAATTGTCGTTGGAACAAATGATGATGATATGCTCGTAGCACTCAATGCACTTCAGGAAATGCAAGGTGGACTGGTCATAGTAAATGAAGGAGAGATCATTGCTTCGTTGATTTTACCTATTGGAGGGCTTATGACGGATTGTTCAGCAGAAGAAGCGAAATTGGAACTTCAAAAATTACATGAAGGACTTCATATTATTCATCCTACACTTAATTATCATTTGTTTTTAACATTGTCCTTTTTAGCTTTGCCGGTCATTCCGGATATTAAGCTAACTGATACGGGCTTATTCGATGTGAAAGCGTTTAAGCATATTCCGGTAGAAATAACTGACGGTGGGGAATCTCATTGAATTTTCCAGCATTAACCGATAGAATTTAGGGAATATCTCTATTTCTAAGGAGCATGCAAAATGGATCGAGTCATAGTTGTTATACCAGCATTGAACCCGTTACCCGCAGTTGTAGACTTTGTTCGGAAATTACAGGCACTGCCACTTGCAGGCATTATTGTTATCAATGATGGCAGTGATAAAAGATATAACAGTACATTTGAGCAATTAAAGCAGGAAAACTGCATTGTTTTAACGCATGAAAAAAATTTGGGAAAAGGTCGTTCGCTGAAAACGGGGATGGAATACATACTAAAATCTGCAGAACGGCCAAAAGGTATTATTACAGTAGGTGCACATGGTCAGCATTCTGTATTGGATGTAGAGCAAGTGCTTTCAAGTACAAAGATTTTCTCGGATGGGATTATACTAGGTATTCGCGATTTTAAAGCTTCAGACTATCCTTTTTTAAGTAAACTTCAAAACCGTGCGAATTCGATATTGTTTGAGCTATTTATACATAAACGTCTACTCGACATTCAGACTGGTTTACGTTTTATTCCGAGGGAGCATTTATCTTGGCTGTCAAAAGTAAAAGGGGAGTCCTTTAACTATGACACGAATATGCTCATTGAAGCGATTAAACGAAATGTCCCTTTATATGAAGTACCCATCGGTTATGCCAAACTCCGGAAAAACTCGATAACTTATTATGACGAAGTATTGGATCCGACGAAAATTTTCCAGCAACTTTGGTTAAACTTTCTTCGTAAAGGCAAAATGCCAAAAGAATTATCTTCAAAGCGGAAACGTAAATGATTACAAACAGCAAAATTAAGGGAATATATAGGGAGAATGGAGGAGAGAAATAATGGCTGAACAATTTAATTTTGATAAAATGATCGATGGTCAGGAAGAACACTATTCAGAAAATAAATTCCTCAATAAATTTAAAAAATTCGGTGGCGGTTTAGGCTATAAAGCAATGCATGCAGCAGCTACACTTTTTGTGGCATTACGTAGCCCGGATATGTCGAAAGCGAATAAACTGATTGTTCTGGGGGCGCTCGGTTATTTCATTTTTCCGATTGATTTAATTGTCGACTTTTTACCGCTAGTTGGTTTGACGGATGATGCGTTTATTATTTTAACTGCGCTTGGAAAAGTGTATCTATCTATTACTGATGAAATGAAGTTGGAAGCGAAGCAAATGATTGATTCGAAATTTGAGGCGCAGTAAGTAAAAAGAGGTCAAGGCGATTTTCATCGTACTTGACCTCTTTGTTTTTAGTTGATATAGAGGGTCCCGTTAATTTCCCGTAAGCCTCGATTGAAAATAGATTCTATTGGTTTTTCTTCACATAGTTTTACAGTTAGATTTGGATGCGTTTGTTCAAGTTGTGTGATGACTCCATTCATTATGCTCGGATTGTTTTTCAATACACCGCCATTTAAGAACAGTGTATGCACTTCATTTGCATAGCCGGCATTTTTTAACGTTGTTGCTGCTAGTAATACAAGTTCGTCCACCGCTTTAAGCATAATTTTATGGGCAACTGCATCGTCCATGTCCACCGCCTGCTGTAAATAGGAACCTAAGCTTGCTAACCGTGCATTCGTATAATCCGGGGAATAGATTAAGTTAAACAGTTCATCCGTACTGTTTACGTGATGGCCTTTTAAAACAAGCTCTGTTAATGCAGTCGGCTTATTGCGACCGTCTGCAGCGCGGAAAATGGCCTTGGCGATATGCTTACCTATCCAGTAGCCACTACCTTCATCCCCAACGCGATGACCCCAACCTCCTGCACGGATAATTCTGTTATTCATATAGCTATAGCATATGGCTCCAGTCCCTGAAATGAGTAAACTCACATCATGATGACCTAATCCTTTTAATGTCGCTTCCACATCATTTTCAATAATAACGTGACCAAAAGTGAATGGACAGCGTGCGATACTTTCTTCAATAATTTCTTCGATAATTTTTTTATCTTGATCCGTATCAACCCCAGAAATGGCAAATACCGCCACATCGATAAATAGACTAGGTAAATGGGCTGCTGCACTTCTTAGTAATCCTGTATATACATGTTGTACATGTTCAATTCCTGCCGCTTGATAATTCGAGCTAGTAGAGGTTGCGGAAAATAACTCGCGTCCCTCTGACGAACGAATTGTCATAACCGTTTTTGTTGCGCCACCGTCAACAGCTAAAATAAATTGTTCATTCATTAGTCGTCCACCCCTTTAAAAATTTATCTAATTGCTCTTCTGCCTGTAAAATTGATTCTGTTTTTTCCCGTAGCCAGTTTTCAAGCGGTACAGAGTCATCCTGCGCCTGTACAAGTGACTTTCTCATCGTCACAGGGGCAGGACCCCCTTTCAAAGTGCGGATATTGACGAAGTATTCAGGTTGAATGGCTTGATAAAAGGCAATTTCATTTATTTGGAGAGGCTTCCCTGTAATTTCAAGGCATTTCTCATTTGCTAAGTCCCACGTTAGGCTTGCAAGCGATTCTTCATTATTTGCTATAAGCTCTCGCACACAAAGACTTACAATTTTATGGGATTGGCGGAATGAAATATTTTCTGAACGAACAAGAGAATCCGCAAGCTCTGTTACGTTGGCAAAACTGTTTTGCGCACGCTTTAGCAGATTTTCTTTGTTTACATCCATTGTCACAATCAAGCTTCCAAACAACTTATAAATTCCGACTAAACGGTCAATTGCCCGCCATAAATAGGGCTGCATATCATCCTCTGTATCAACGATGTCTCCAAAGGGTGTATTATGAACCATTTGTAAAACCGTACTTGCATCCCCTACAACAGAAGATAGTAGGGAACGTGTATGCTCAATAGAAACAGGATTTCGCTTTTGAGGCATTATTGAACTGATCTGTACATATGGGCTCGCAAGCTTAAAAGCATTAAACTCCTGTGTTGCCCACAATAAAAAGTCTTGTGATGTACGCCCTAAGTTTAAAGCGGCAAGTTGTACAGTGCTGGCTGCTTCGGCAATATAGTCAGCGCCAGCAACGGCATCCCATGCATTTTCAATTAAATCATCGAAGGCAAGAAGCTCCTGCACCCGTTCGCGGCTAATAGGGAAGCCCGTTGTTGTTAAAGCGGCAGCGCCCATGCTACTGCGGTTAATGTTCTCGTAGGCAGCCTGCATCCGTTTATAGTCACGAGTCAATTGGTCAATAACCGCTTTTAAATAGTGGGCAAACGTTGTCGGCTGTGCTTGCTGGGTATGTGTATAGCCAATCATGATCGTTTCGACATGTTCCTCGGCAAACAGAATTAAAGAATGGCGTAAATTTATAAGCTCCTGCATAAGGGTCAGCATCTTTTTGCGTAATGTCATGCGATAAATAGCAATTCCCATATCGTTTCGACTGCGGCCAATATGTAAATTTCCTGAAATATCGCCACCGAGTTCAATTAATTTATTTTCAATACGGAAAAATAAATCTTCAAACTGTGGATTATAATCGCGTGTTTTATAATATTCCAGGTCCAATTTCTGTATGGCTTGCCCAATTCGACGTGCTTCATCTGTGGTTACTAGCTCCTGCTCCTCTAACATTTTCAAGTGTGCAATATGAATTTGAAGCATTGCATCTAAAAAGTGCTTACGTGCTTCGTCATACGCAGGCTGTAGAACCATTTGACGATAACTGTTGGAAGGAAATAAAATACCTTCTTTCTCGTTTACTTGATCGCGGAAATTTTGAAAAAACATGATGAATGGGCCTCCAATCAAATGATAGAAACTACTAGGTAATACTTTCATTCTACAATTGTTGGAAAATTTAATCAATTATAATAATTAATGAGAATAAGTATTCTGGCCTATAATTCAAATAGAATTACTACTTCATTAAATATGGTTAAATTTTCTAATAATTATTTAAAATCTTCTAATATATGCATAAAAGTTCTAATAAAGACCTGATTTTCTAAAATCTATTTCAGTTGTTCAAATAAGTGACGGAAACGTTCTAAAAAAGGTACAGATGTTCTAATATCACCGAAGAAGTTTCTAATATCTACAACATTTGTTCAAATAAAATTCAAGCTCTGCAACTAAAAAAGCTGCTGCCTGTAAAAATACAGACAACAGCTTTTTAAATGGAGTTCGTTCCACTGTTCTTCTTTTCTATTACACGCAATTTCTTTGAAGCAAAGTAAGAAGGCAATACCATACCGAATAATACGAGAATAATTCCGCTTACTTGAATCATTGTTAAGCTTTCATTTAATACAATTACGGATACGATAATTGCTACCGGCAGTTCCATCGCACTTAAAATTGAAACGAGTGCTCCGCCAACTTTTGGTGCAGCAATCGAGAATAATAGAATCGGTAAAATAATACCGAATAACCCAAGTGCCATCCCAAACTTCCATAGTCCGGTACCTAATTGTCCGTTCCAGATAATTTCAGGTGTTAAAAAGATTGAAATAACAATGAGCGCAATAACGGATAAAATAAATGTTCTACCAACCATTGTCACACCCTCAACTTTACGGGCATTAATCTGTAGAAAGGCGGCAAAAGTAAAAGCAGCTGCCAAGCCTAGTGCCCATCCTTGCCAAGCAATTTGTGATAAATCTACATCGATAATTCCAGCGGCTAAAATCGTTCCCGCAAGTAAGAAGGCCAAAGAGAATAGCTCAATACGGGTTGGTAATCGTCTGTTTACGAAGCAATTCATAAAGAGTCCAATCCAAGTGAATTGGAAAAGCATAACGACCGCTAGTGAGGCCGGTAAATAATTTAGCGATTGACCGTAGACAATTCCTGTAAGGGCAGTAAATATCCCGGCAAAGATAAGTGTCACTGCACCGGACTTTGTAATGTTCGGTAATGTTCGCTGTGTTAAAATAAATAGTAAAAGGGCCATCAAAAAGCCAAAAAAGTATTGGCTAGTGACAGCTTCTGCTGTTGTATAGCCATGCTGCATGGCAACTTTTACAATAGTAGAGAGTACGCCATAACTACTTGCCGCAATAACAACAAGCAGTGAGTAAATCCAATTTTGTTTCATTGTGTTTCTTCCTATTCTATAGCGATTTCACCATATGATGAAATGGTTCGTTAATAATTGTCCAGCTTTCGGTTGTAGTGTAGCCCATCCGTTCATATAAGCGTCTAGCATCAATTTTCTCCAATTCCACATTTAAAGAAATTTTGCTGTAGCCTAATTGCTTACCCTTTTGTTCAGCAAACTGTAAAAGGCGCGTTCCAATACCAAGACCGCGTGCTTCTTTAGAGACACAAATTGTATCAATATAATATTCATCCATATGAGCCTCTACATCTAACGTAATATGGATACCTCTTTCAGCTAGCTGTGCTTCCAGTTGACGATCCAGCTTGTTACCAAGAAGTCCGTCATATAACACGACAATCCCCAATATTTCGTCATTTTTCTCAGCTACATATGTATTTAAATAGCTATGTCGATTCGTTGTTTCTGTAACTAACTGTTCTAAAGATGCTAATATTTTTTGAGGGACATTTTGTCCAGTCAAATTATTTGCAATGTCGCCAATAGCATCATAAATTAAAGGGGCAATAGCAGCGGCATCTTTTATTTCCGCATTACGAGTAATAATCGTCATCAAAATCCTCTCCTTACCGAAACACAGTATAACAGAAATAAATATAGTAAGCGAAAAAACGATTAGTGTCAGAATAGTATAAAGTTTTATAAATCGTTCTTTTCTATGGTAAATTAGTAAGAACATAAAACGTCGGAGGTTAGACAATTAATGAGTCAATTAGACAAAGAATTCATCTTAGTTTATGGAGATGCATTCGTTGATTATATTGCAAATGACAAAACGAATACGTCATTCACGAAGTTTTTGGGTGGCGCAACAATCAATGTAGCCGCGGGAATTAGTCGAATTGGTGCTCCGTCAGCCCTTATTACCATTACAGGGGATGACGAAACATCGGAATTTTGTCGCCAGGAGATCTCAAAAGAAGGCGTCAATTTAGATTTTGCAGTATTTGATGCGAAGAAGCGTGTAAGTGGAGTATACGTACATTTAACAGAAAACTGTGAGCGAGTATTTAAAGATTATGTCGATGAGACGCCGAATTTACAAGTAACACCTGAGCAATTGAATGAGGAAGCTTTCAAGCGTGCTTCTATTTTAAATGTATGTTCAGGAACAATGTTTGAAGAAACAGCTTTAAAAACGACACGTGCTGCTGTAGAAATGGCTAAGGATAAAGGAGCGATTATCGCCATCGATGCGAATATTCGTCCATTACGTTGGGAATCCGAAGAAATTTGCCGCGAAACGGTTGCATCATTTTTTGAAGATGCCGACATTTTAAAGCTAACAGATGAAGAGTTGTTTTTCTTAACAGAAACAACAACAATTGAAGAAGGCTTACAAAAGCTGGACGAGCTATTAGTACCGATTGTTTTAATTACAGTAGGGGCTGACGGTGCATATGCTGTACTCAATGGTGAAGTTACACATGTTCCTGTTGACCGGGTTGTTCCAGTAGACACAACAGGTGCTGGAGATGCGTTTATGGCAGGCGTTCTGCGCTATGTTCATTTCAATGGACTGCCAACAGTGAAAGAGGATTTAGTAGACTGTGTGGCATTTGGTAATAAGCTAGGCGCAATGGCTGCAACAAAAGCGGGTGCATTAACTGCACTGCCAAACTATGAAGATATAAAACATTTAATTAAATAGTAGAAAATATGCAGGGTGTCTAGCTATTGGACAGCCTGTTTTTTTGTTATGAAGAAACCATTAGTTGACAAAATCATTAAATTGAAACAATTAGTCGCTATAAAAACATATCATTTCTTCTTATAATTAGGTTAAGAGGTGAAGGGATGGATAACTTTCAATTTGCGACCATTTTTATGAATAATCGAAAAAAATTAAATGTAACACAAGAGGATATTGCTCGTTTTATGGGGGTTTCCAGAGCAGCTGTGTCGAAATGGGAAAAAGGGCAAAGTTATCCCGACATATCAATATTGCCAAAGCTTGCAACATATTTTAACGTATCGATTGATGAATTGTTAGGGTATAAACCACAGTTGACGAATGAGCGGATTATGAATATGTATGAGGAGTTGGCAAGACGCTTTTCGAAAGAGCCATTTGAAGAGGTAGATAGGACTATCGAGTTACTGATTGAGGAATACTATTCCTGCTTTCCTTTTTTGCTGAAGATGGCGCAACTTTATGTGAATTATTTCAACAAGGCCGATGACAAAGAGCAGGTAACTAAAAAAATCCAAGGACTTTGCATCCGTGTAAAGGAGTTTAGTGGAGATTATAAACTGACAAATGAAGCAAATTTACTGGAGGCCCTTACGTATATTTTAAAAGGGGAGCCCCAACAAGTACTTGAGCTTTTAGGAGAAGATGCAATTATTCAGCTAGGGAATGAACAGTTAATCGCAACAGCCCAAATGATGCTCGGCAACACGGAGAAGGCGAAGGAAATTTTCCAGGTCAATATGTACCAGCAATTGTTATGTGTCATTTCAAATGCGAGTGAAGCATTAATGTTAGAAGCAGACAATGAGGCATATTTTGAACAATCCGTTCGCCGTATCGAAACAATGATCGAAACCTTTAATATTGGAAAATTAAATGCTCATACAGCACTCCTATTTTATATACGTGCTTCAAGCGGATATGCAGCACAAAATAATATAGAGCAGGCCCTTCGTTGTGTTGAGTGCTATGTGAAAATTTGTATGAAAATTAATTTCCCTCTTCAGCTTGTAGGCGATGATTATTTTTATTTACTGGACGGGTGGATTGCAAGGGAAGTAATGCTTAGTTCGCAAGCCCCCCGTGATGAGGACACAATAAGACGGTCAATAATAGATGGTATCACCAATAATCCGATGTTAGCGAATGTCCAGCAAGATGTACGTTATAAAAATTTAATCGTTAATTTGAAGCATCATTTAAAATTAGAGGAGGAATTGTAAGATGGAAGCTTTATCAAATATTCCTTGGGGATTGATTGCCCCGCTATTAGTATTGCAGTTTGTGTTGGCGGCAGTAGCGATTGTTGATATTATTCGTATTCATGAAACCCGCGGACCAAAATGGTTTTGGATTGTCGTGTCACTATTTGTTAATACGCTTGGGCCAATTGCGTATTTTCTTTTTGGACGTAAAAACCAATGATATGTATTGAAGTGGAAGGCTTAACAAAGCAGTTTGGCCCCAAAAAAGTAGTAGATGGCCTATCGTTTTCATTACCAATGCATACGTCTACAGCACTAATTGGTCCAAATGGTGCTGGGAAGACAACTGCGCTTTCGATGCTAGCCCATTTAATGGAGCCGACAAGTGGAAAAATTATTATGCCTAATATAAAAGATATGCGTAGTGCAATCGGCTTTTTGCCGCAATATCCACAATTCTACTCGTGGCTGACTGCGCTGGAGTATATGGAAATGGTGGCGAGTTTAAGTAATCTTGATAAACGTACTTTAAAAAGTGAGTGCAAAAAGATGCTTTCGTTTGTTGGGTTAGAGGGCGCCATGAATAAGAAAACCGTCACTTTTTCAGGTGGAATGAAGCAACGGTTGGGTATTGCACAGGCACTCGTTCATAAGCCAAAACTTTTATTATTGGATGAACCGGTATCCGCACTGGATCCTGTAGGGCGTCGTGAAGTAATGAATTTGCTTAAGGAAGTGCAGGAGCAAACGACGATATTGTATTCGACACATATTTTAAATGATGCAGAGGAAATGACGGATCAACTATTGTTTTTACGTGACGGACAATTAGTAGAGCAAGGCTCATTGCAGCGAGTAAAGGAAAAATTTCAGGAGCCACGCTATAAAATTACGTTTTCTCATGAGAACGAAGCACAGCAGTTTACGGAACAAACGGCATTTCAAACTCAAAGGGCGAGAAATATTGTCTATGTTGAGATTTTGGAAGATCGTCCGACTATGCAGCAGCTTTTATACCAGCTTGCTGTTTCACCGTGTGAAGTATTGAAGGTGGAAAGAGAGACAGCAAGCTTGGAAGAAATCTTTATGAAGGTGGCTGGCGAGAATGCAACAATTTAAAGCACTTTTTTTAAAGGAATGGCGTGAAAGTGTACGGAGCTTTAAACTACTATGGATACCGCTCGTATTTATACTGCTTGGAATTAGTGACCCAATAATGAATTACTTTATGGAGGATATTTTAAAAGCTGTCGGCAATATGCCGGAAGGGTTTATGTTGACGATGCCTGAATTACAGCCAGCCGACCTTTTAATGGCTTCGACGGGTCAGTTTCAGTCGATTGGTTTACTCGTCTTAATAGCAGCTTATATTGGTATATTCAGCCGGGAACGCCAAAATGGAACGGCAACGCTCATCTATGTACGACCTGTTTCTTTTACGGCAATGTATATGAGTAAATGGATGGTAGCAAGCATCATCGCTATGATTAGTGCGATTGCCGGCTATGCGGGGAGTATGTATTATACTGCATTGTTGTATGGGACTGTAGAATGGATGAAGTTTTTTGCGATGTTGGGGACGTATTGTTTATGGTTACTATTTGTCATGGCTGTAACCGTTGCAATGAGTGCGGCATTCAACACATCGATTGCAGCAGCCGTTACGATTGTAATTATATCGTTAGGTTTGTTTATCGATTCACTTTTTGGGGCTTTTTGGAGTTTAACACCATGGAAGCTTGCGAATTATGGAATAGCGCTTCTAACAGATAGTGTACTTTTGAAAACTTATTGGCTTACAGTACTTATGGTTGTGGGTCTGACGATTTTGTCCAGTATTCTTGGTATAGTCATGAGCCGAAAAAATATGGGCCAACTAAAGATCTAATTATTCAGTAGAGACCGACGTTTTAAATCGGTCTCTCTTTTTTAATTAAGGAGGAAAATATTATGAGGAAGGTGGACTGGCATTTTTGACGCTAATATAAAGTGAGCCGTTTTCTAAAACTTGAACATAATAAAGGTCTTCAACGGAATGATAGTTTTTCTTGGATAGTTTTTTAAGCAGCCATTCTTCTGTTAATTGGAGGTCATTTAAATTTTTTGTAATAATTTTCCCGTCTGATATGACCTCGGTTGGTAAATACTGTGGTGCAGGAGCTGAAACATTCACATCCTGTTTTGAAGCAGTGCGGGCAAGTGGTTTTTTCAGCACACTTAATTCACCATTTGTTTCGAAGACAGCAAACTGCACCTCATCAAACCCGAAAATACTTTGCTCTCTTAGTAACATGGCAAGTTCATCCGTATGAAGCCTTGCCTTTTTGAGATTATCGTTCAAAATAACACCGTTTTGAATGACGATTGTCGGCTTATCATCAAATAAGACACGAGCTTTTTTCGACTTAAGTGTAATAAAGCTGACTAAAAGAGTAAGTAGTGCCCACCATATAAGGGAGATAAGTCCATCCAAAAAAGGTGTCTCTACCTGAGCGGAGATTTCCGCGGCAATTGAACCAAATGTAATACCTGTTACATAATGAAAAAAAGTAAGCTGGCTTAATTGTTTTTTGCCAATTATGCGTGCAAGTAGTAATATAGCAAAAAATGCACAACTTGAACGCCAGAGCATTTCAAATAAGTTTAATTCCAATTTATGATCACTCCTTATAGCGAATAGCATGGGCAAACATAAAAGGAAATATGCGACTTTATCTAATAGAAAGAATGTGAAAACAGATGTCGGCTACAATTGAAAAACAATCAAATCCTGTCTATCCCATTATGGTAGCAATTGGGATATGTCACTTAATCAATGATACAATGCAAGCGGTTATACCGGCGATGTTTCCGCTACTGGAACGTGATTTAGGGTTAACGTTTACCCAACTTGGTATGATCTCGTTTGTCCTCAATATATTTGCAAGCCTACTACAACCAGCTGTAGGATTTATGACGGATAAAAAGCCATTTCCCTATGCACTGCCAATAGGGATGGTCAGTTCGTTTATTGGGTTATCATTGCTTATCTTATCAGGACAGTACTGGATGATTTTAGTGTCGGTCATCTTTTTAGGTATCGGTTCTGCGATTTTTCATCCTGAGGGCTCGCGTGTATCTTTCATGGCGGCAGGGAATAAACGTGGATTGGCACAGTCAATTTATCAAGTAGGGGGAAATAGTGGACAGGCGTTAGCTCCATTATTAAGTGCTTTTTTAATCTTACCGTTTGGAATGAATGGTGTAGCATATATCCTCATTTTTACGTCCATTGGGATTTTCTTGTTAACAAAAATTTCGATGTGGTATAAACGTCAGCTTGATGCGGAGAAAAAGTCCAATATAAAGAAGGTCCTCGTGTCCTCATTGCCGCCTTTAACAAAAAATCAAGTAAAAATGGCGCTTACTGTTTTGCTATTACTCATTTTCGCCCGTTCGTTTTACGTGACGAATATTACGAACTTTTATGTATTTTATTTAATTGAGCAATATGGAATGAGTGTTGAGCGCGGACAGCTATTTATTTTCGTGTTTATGGCATTCGGAGTAGTAGGAACTTTTTTTGGAGGTCCTTTATCGGATCGTTTCGGAAGAAAAAACATTATACTGCTATCGGTTATAGCACCTATTCCATTTTGCTTAGCACTGCCATTTATTCCATTGCCGGCTGTATTACTCTTTCTTATTATTATCGGTATGCTTATTATGATTAGCTTTACTGTGACCGTCGTTTATGCACAGGAGCTTGTTCCGTCTAAAATTGGGACAATGGCTGGGTTAACAATCGGTGTCGCATTTGGTATGGGGGCAATAGGCTCGATTGTCATTGGCAAGCTCATTGATGAGATGGGGATTCATTTTACGATGAATGCTGTGTCTGTTTTAACGTTATTATTATTCGTTGCGTTTTTATTGCCGAGAGACCAGGTTCGAAAGGCACACTAATTTTAAAAGAAAAAACCCCCCTCGCGCATGAATCGGTGAGGGGGATGATGTATGTTATTCGTTTTCTAGGCGGCAGGCAGGAGGAATACGATCCGGATCCGTTACTAGTGCTTCGGTAATATTTACTTCCTGCATCTTGTTATCAAAATTAAATTTAAAGATTCCATTATCAAAATCGGTGCCAATTTCCTTAAAGAAAATACCTTCGATAAAGGCAGTTTTAGGACAAGTAAACGCAATTTTGTAATGACCGTTTTCTTTAATCAAATAAGCGCGGACGCCTTTTTCAAAAATATCGATCAGTTCATCGTCTGATGGATGTTTAACCGAAACGATATGGAAATCAACAAAAGGTACTTCTTTTAAAAGGACATTTAAAAACGAGCCTTTAGTAATTTCCTCCCAGCGACTTTGCGCACTTTGACCTACGATGATTTGCGTAATATTATAGTTTGTCGCAACTTCAGTAATCACTTTATGGATTGGACGTTTTTCATTATCTTTAATGAAGAACTCTTCAACATCCAACTCTTCAGTTAGTTCTTTCCACTGTTCAATGTAACCGGATTTCTCCGCATCAAAAGCGTCAAGTGGCTTTGAGTCAACTGTCAGCACATATAATGGGCAGTCGAGTAATGTCGCAAGTTTGTGTCCACGGCGAATTAATCGCTCACCATTTTGTCCATAATATACACAAACTAAAATACTTTCATCCAATCGGCCTTTTACATGTTTCATTTTAGTTCGCACCTCTTTTTCTTATCCTATAATAATTTATTGAATCAAAATATGTTTTGAGAAATTAAGCATAATTGAGATAAAACGAAGGCTATTACAGTGCATTGCACACTTTATTATTGTATACTTATTTCTGTGATGTTTTTTTGTTTTCAGTAAATTTTACGTAATTTTTTCCTTGCTTGAATCTTTTTATTTTAAATAAATTGGAATTTATTTATAAATATAATCTCTATATGCCACATTATTATGAAGTGAGTTATATAGATAGTCAAGTGTGATTAATTAATTTTAGTGTGATACATAGTTTTGTTACTTTTTTGTGGGAGGTTTTTGCTTTTGATTGTCACGCTTTCAATTGTGCTGCCCTTTATTGCTGCAGCATTGATTCCATTAATATACAAGCGTTTTAAGAACATTCACTTAGGATGGTTTGTATTAGTCGTACCAGTCGTTTTATTTTCGATTTTAGCTACATATATCCCTCGAGTTGCGAATGGCGAAGTATTCGTCAAGACGTTTGAGTGGATCCCCTCTTTCGGTATTAATATTACTACGTATCTAGATGGATTGAGCATGATATTCAGTTTGCTCATTACAGGGGTAGGTAGTTTAGTCATACTGTATTCAATTTTCTATTTATCAACGAAAGAATCTTTACACCATTTCTATTGTTATTTATTACTATTCATGGGCGCTATGCTAGGCGTCGTCCTTTCAGATAATTTAATGGTGCTTTATGTATTTTGGGAATTAACGAGTGTTTCCTCATTCCTTTTAATTGCATTTTGGCATCACCGTAAAGCCTCTCGTGCAGGTGCACGAAAAGCAATGACCATCACAGTATCTGGTGGCGTTGCGATGTTAGCTGGTTTTTTAATGTTATATGTTGCATCCGGTACGTTTAGTATACGGGAAATTGTCGCAAATTTAGATGTTGTGCAATCCAGTGCATACTTTGTACCAGCGATGTGTTTAGTGCTTTTAGGGGCATTTACAAAATCCGCCCAATTTCCTTTCCATATTTGGCTGCCTGATGCAATGGAGGCGCCTACACCGGTTTCTGCCTATTTGCACTCTGCCACTATGGTTAAAGCAGGTATTTACCTTGTTGCACGTACAACGCCTATTTTCGGAGGTCACGAAGTATGGTTTTGGGCGGTAAGTGGGGTAGGTCTCCTAACTTTATTCTGGGGATCATTTAATGCCGTCAAACAGTTCGATTTAAAGGCATTACTTGCCTACTCAACAATTAGCCAGCTTGGATTAATTATGTGTCTATTTGGTCTTGGCTCTGCTGCACTCCATTCCGGTTATTCAACGGAATCCGTCATTTATACACAGGCCACTTTTGCAGCTTTGTTCCATTTAATCAATCACTCAACGTTCAAAGGTGCACTCTTTATGATGGTAGGTATTGTCGATCATGAAGTGGGGACGCGTGACATTCGCCGTTTAGGTGGATTGATGTCACTTATGCCATTTACATTTACGATAGCTGTCATCGGTAGTGCCTCTATGGCGGGATTACCACCATTCAATGGTTTTTTAAGTAAGGAAATGTTCTTTACGGCAACGTTAAAAATTACCGAGCTGGATCTTTTCTCACTTAATAGCATCGGAGTTTTATTCCCCATTATTGCATGGGTAGCAAGTATATTCACCTTTATTTACTGTGTCATTATTGTTATGCGTACGTTCTTCGGCAAAATCCAGCCAGATCGTTTGGAGAAGCCGCCGCATGAAGCACCATTTGGCATGTTGATTTCTCCTTATATTTTAATTGCATTTGTTATAGGGATTTTCATCTTCCCTAATGTGCTGGGACACTATATTTTAAGTCCAGCAATGGCAAGTATCTATCCAATGTTTCCGTCGGTAGAGGATATGACGCCTCATATTGCGGCATGGCATGGATATATAAGTACAGAGCTTATTATGACAGCAGGTGTCATTTTATTAGGGGTTCTATTATACCGAGTATTAAAAAAATGGCGTCCGATTTATCAGTTGATTCCGCCAAGTATCACATTAAATGCTTTGTATGAACGAGTGATTACTTCAAGTGAGAATGTATCAGGACGTGCAACGAATCGTTATATGAACGGTAATTTAACCTATTATTTCGTGTATATTTATGTGTTTTTTGTTGCCCTTTTAGCGGGTTATATGATTTATGCGGATGCATTTAGCTGGAATCCTTCAAAGGACTCGGTAATCGAGCCTTATGAATTGGTTTTAGTGTTCGTCATGATTATGGCTGCCGTGGCAATTATTTTTGCCAAACAGCGTATTACTGTAGTTCTGTTAAACGGGGTACTCGGATATTCTGTAGCATTTTTCTTTGTCGTGTTTAGAGCACCTGATTTAGCGCTTACACAGTTGGTCGTCGAGTCTGTGACAACAGCGCTGTTCCTACTATCTTTTAAATATTTACCGAAGCTTAAAAACGAGTATATATCGAAGAGCTGGAGATTTGCGAAAATAACTATTTCCATAGCGGTTGGCGCAACTGTTACACTTATCGGCTTAGCGGTAATGAACTACGATCGATTTGAGCCGATTTCGAAGTACTTTGAGGACTCGTATAATTTAGCAGGCGGGCAAAATATCGTCAACACGATTTTAGGGGATTTCCGTGCATTTGATACGATGCTGGAAGTAGTTGTACTCTTTATTGCGGGTCTAGGCATCTACACACTTATTAAGCTAAAGGCGAAAAAGGGGGATGCAGACGTTGAAAGTAAATGATGTTATTTTAAAATCAGTCGTACGAGGCGTTGTGTTCATCGTCTTTACGCTTGGTATGTACTTATTTTTTGCAGGACATAATGCCCCAGGCGGTGGATTCATCGGTGGATTAGTACTTGGCTCGGGGATCGTCCTTCTGTATTTGACGTACGATATTGAAACGGTCCATAAAGGTATGCCGTTTGACTTTAAAAAAGTTGCTGCAATCGGGGTATTGCTGGCAACTGGTTCGGCCATCGCCTCTATTTTCTTTGATGTACCCTTTTTAACACAGGCAGATGGTTATTTTGATCTTCCATTATTAGGAGAGAAGCATTTGTCTACTGTTACGATTTTTGAAGCTGGTGTCGCATTGACGGTCGTCGGTACACTCGTAACGATTATTTTAAATATAAGTGAGGATGAATAGTATGGAATCATTAATGATTGTACTTGTCGGCATTCTAGTCGCAGTCGCTACTTACTTAATCCTCTCTCGTAGTGTAATACGCGTCATTGTCGGCACAGCCATTCTTTCACATGCCGTTCATTTATTATTATTGACGGTTGGTGGCTTGAAGAAGGGGAGTGTTCCGCTTTTAGGACAGGCGGCAGCTCCGTTTACTGATGCTTTGCCACAGGCTTTGATTTTAACAGCGATTGTAATTAGTTTTGCGGTTACGGCATTTTTACTAGTACTGGCTTACCGGATGTACTTAATGAATGGAACCGATGATCTAGAGGAGCTTGGAGGGTCATCCGATGAATAATATAATTGTTTTACCTTTAATTGTGCCGATTATTACGGCAACACTATTAGTATTTTTAAATAATAATATTAAGCTCCAACGAATTGTAAGTTTGGTTACGATGGTCTTTGTAGCGTGCATCTCTGTCGTCTTATTACAGCTTATCCAAAATGAAGGAATACTTCGTTTAGACTTCAGTGGATGGATGCCGCCATTTGGTATTTTGTTTGTAGCCGATTCCTTTTCGGTACTGCTCGTATTAGCAGCAAGTATCGTAACGGCAATTTGTTTAATTTATGCATTTTCAACAATAGGTGAGCGTCATGAGAAAATGTACTTTTACCCTTTTGTATTGTTTTTGATTGCAGGGGTAAATGGTTCCTTTTTGACAGGTGATATATTCAATCTATTTGTTTGTTTTGAAGTGATGCTTCTTGCTTCATATGTACTGATTGCTTTAGGCGGAGGTAAGATTCAGCTCCGGGAGTCAATCAAGTATGTATTAATCAATGTTGTGGCATCGTGGATGTTCCTAGTTGCACTAGCATACTTGTACGGAACATTAAAGACGCTTAATATGGCGCATATTGCACAGCGTGTGGCAGAGGCAGGGCAAGATCCATTGCTGACGGTCGTGTCACTTACTTTCTTAGTTGTATTTGGATTAAAGGCTGGTTTATTATTGTTCTTCTGGCTGCCAGGCTCCTACAGTGTTCCACCTACAGCAGTGCAGGCATTATTTGCTGCATTATTAACTAAGGTCGGCATGTATGCATTGTTCCGTACATTTATGCTCATGTTCCCGTTGCAACCCGAAATTACTCATACAATCATTGGGGTAATGGCAGGGATAACGATTATTGCAGGATGTATGGGCGCATTAGCGGGACGAGACGTTCGAACGATTGCTACGTACAATGTTATTATTAGTGTTGGTTTTATATTAGTTGCTCTTGCAATTGGCACAGAATCAGCTATGGCAGGTGCGGTTTATTATTTAGTTCACGACATTCTTGGAAAGGCATTTCTGTTTTTACTTATTGGTACAATGGTACTTGTAACGGGTGAGATTGTCGTGAAAAATATGAATGGATTAATCCGAATTTATCCATTGTTCGGTTGGCTGTTCTTTATTATGATGTGTGCACTTGTCGGTATCCCGCCGTTGAGTGGTTTTATCGGAAAAGTGCTGATTGGTCAAGGCGCAGTTGAAACGGAATCATATGTTTTACTGGCGTTGGCATTTGGCTCAAGTATTATCGTGATGTATTCGTTACTACGTATTTTCCTGGCTTCGTTTTTTGGGGAAACATCGATTAATGAGGAAGACAAAATGCCGATTCCACGAAGTGTAATGGCTTCATTTGTACTATTGGCCATCTTCATTATTGGGTTAGGCGTTGGTGCAGAAGGTTTGGCAGTTTATGTGAATGATGCAGCTTACACATTATCGAACCCTTCTGTGTACATCGATGCAATTTTAAATACGAATAAGTAAAGGAGGGTGAGCACATGTTAGGTCAATTTATTATTAATTTATTTATTGCAACGCTTTGGTTTTTATTGAAAGATGATCCAACGGCCGATTTTACGACATTCATGTCAGGCTTTTTAGTAGGAACATTGATTTTATATGCCATGCATCGATTCTTTGGAACACAATTTTATTTACGCCGTGTGTTAAAAATTATCAAGCTCATCCTTTTATTTATTCGAGAGCTGCTTTCATCAAGTATTTCTGTATTAAAACACGTGTTGGACCCGCAACTAAAAATTACACCGGGTATTTTCACTTATGAAACAAAATTGAGAGGCGACTACCAAGTCACAACATTAGCGCTGTTACTAACGTTAACACCGGGATCTGTTGTGATGGAAGTATCAGAAGATAACAGTACGTTTTATATTCATGCGATGGATATAGAGGAATCGAAAGAAACGGTAATTCGTTCAATCGGCAAGTTTGAACGTGCCATTTTGGAGGTGACACAATGATCGATCTGATTTTAAAAACGGCACTTGTTTTATTTATGCTAGCAATCGCGCTTTCCCTTTATCGTGTAATAAAAGGACCGTCACTACCTGACCGTGCCATTGCACTCGATACCATTGGTGTTAATCTGATTTCCGCAATTGCCATTGTCTCTATCGTATTAAATACAAAGGCATTTTTAGAGGCTATTCTAATTTTAGGTATTTTAGCGTTTATCGGAACAATTGCATTCTCGAAATATATCGAAAGAGGTGTCATTGTTGAACGTAAATCAGCTGATTGAGTTAATGGCGGCACTTCTAATTTTAGTAGGCGCCATCGTGAGTGTGATTAGTGCATTCGGTATGATTCGATTGCCGGACGTATATACACGCTCGCATGCTGCCACGAAAAGTGCGACACTTTCTGTACTACTTTGCTTATTTGGTGGGTTCGTGTATTTTTGGATTCATGATGGCTATGTAAGTATTCGCTTAATTTTAGGGATTATCTTCGTATTTATCACAGCACCGGTAGCCGGGCATTTAGTATGTCGGGCAGCGTATCGTTCACGCGTACCGCTAGCAGAAGGTTCTGGAGATGATGCCTTAAATGAAATTCTATTTGGCGAAGAAAATATCCAAGTAAAAGAAGAAGTAGAAGCTACCTTAAAGGAAATTAAATAATATAACTGTAAAGCATTTTAGAAATGGGGGAACGGCACTTCTAAAATGCTTTTTTTGTTGCCTAAATTATTTTAGTTATCCACAATCTATAAAAAATGATACTTATTATAGTAAAAAATTATATAAAAATGGCATTTCCATAAAGAAATAGAGGATATTTTATGAGCTCTAACTAAGGGTTTGTGGATAAGTTTTGGTCTACCTGTTGAAAAATCGTGATTAAAATGTGTATAACTCAATCAGAAGTGGATAACTTTGTGGATAAATAGTATATGTGGATAATATTTCTCGTTTTATTGACAAAAAAGCTAATTTTGTATATAGTACATTACAACACTAATGCACTAGATAACAATGAAAGGAGGATTTCCTTGAATTTCAATGGTCAAAATACAGCCCCTATTTATATTCAGATTGCAGAATGGATTGAAAATGAAATATTAGCTGATCGGTTGCTTCCAGATGGAAAAGTGTATTCCCAATATCAGCTGGCAGAAATTTTTAACATTAATCCAGCAACAGCAGGGAAAGGCTTAACGATTTTAGTTGAAAAAGAGATTTTATATAAAAAGAGAGGATTGGGGATGTTCGTTGTAACGGATGCAAAACATCGGATTTTAACAACACGGCGCAGTGAAACACTGACAAAAATGGCCAAGGAAATTGTACAGGAATCAAAACGTTTAGGCGTGCTGGATGAAGATTTGATTGAACTGATTAAGCATATTCAAAAAGAGGGGTGAGGACATGATTACGTGTGAGAAGTTAGAAAAGCATTATGGGAAGAGAGTGATTTTAACCGATGTTTCTTTTCAAATTGATGAACCCAAAATAATTGGTCTCATCGGGAGGAATGGTGTAGGAAAATCAACATTATTAAAAATAATAGCCGGTCATGCAAAAGCTTCTAATGGAAACATAGAAGTATTCGGTAAAAAGCCTTTTCAAAACTTAACGGTTGCAGCAAATACAATTTTTATAGAGGATGGAATGACATTTCCAGCTGTTTTAACTTTAAGGGAAATTTTTAAATCAGCAGAAAAGTTCTACATAAATTTTGCAACGGAGCTAGCATTTGAGCTATTGAAATTTAGTAATATCTCTGAAAAAAATTACCACTACCAATTATCCAAAGGTCAGAAGGCGACCTTCAATCTCATTTACGGAATTGCCAGCCGCAGTGCGATCACTTTACTAGATGAGCCAATGAACGGGATGGATGAAACGATTCGGGATGATATGTACAGAGTAATATTAAAGGATTTTTTAGCGTATCCGCGTGTCATCATGATTTCAAGTCATTACTTAAATGAAATGGAGCATTTAATTGAAGAAATTATACTGCTTCATAAAGGGAAAGTAGCATTATTTGCACCGGTAGAGGAAGTGCAGGAGTTGGCGGTAAAGCTTGTTGGACAAAGGGAAAATGTGGAGCCCGCTTTAAAAAAGTATGAAGTGCTGGCTACATATGAAAATGGTCCGATTTTTGAAGCGATTGTAGGAAAGAATGATTGGCTATTACCAGATCACGTCCGGATGCAAAGTTTATCCGCAAGTGATGTATGCAAAGTATTAACGGCAACGGAAGGAGGGTCCATTGATGACATCTATCGTAACAGTGAGTCCCGCGCGTAATATTTATGAGCAGGTGAAGTGGAAGTGTAAGGCATATAGTTCAATGTTTAGTACGGTGCTGATTGTATATATTTTACTGACAGTACTTACGGATGGAAGAAGTGGAACTTTAGGTATGGGACACGAATTCGTTAGTTATAAGGAACAATATTATACATTGGATTCCCTCTTTATGTTTACTGTCATCATGATGCTTATATTTGGTTGGATGCTTGCATCAAAGTCCATTTCACGAGATAACTTTTCGATTGTCACGACAAACTATACAGAGGCTATTTCATCTACATTGTTCCTAGTTGTGTTATGTATTTTTACATTGGTTGCTGCAATCAGTACATTATGGATTTCGATATTGGTCGACATTTTACGGACGGGTGATTTATTTATATTCCATAGCATGGAATATGCATTGCTAACATTTATTAGTTTTACGGTTTGCTCGTTACTGGCAGCATCCATTGGCTACTTTATCCATGCTGTGTTTGATTTTTCGAAAATTGTGTTTGCGCTTTTATGTGCAGGGGTGTTCCTCCTAATTCGCCAGTATACAATGGAACTTTGGGGAATTCTTTTTGGGGGGAGCGCGGTTCAAATTATTGGCCGTAGTACAATTTATATTATTTTATTATGGCTGTTCATTGTATTGATGCGCCAACGTAGAGAGGTGACGCGCACATGAGTATCGCTTTTGTTTATTTGTATTTATTAATTATAGGGGTAACGATAGCAGGTTTTTTCATAACGAAAATCCGTATATGGAAACCAAAGCGGACATTGCTGTTTTCCGCTATCTATTTTGGTTGTGGACTTCTAGCCTTTGTCTATTTATTGTTTATGTCAGGAGATATCGCTAAAGCGCCTTCCAAGGAGTTTTTACAAGAGCAGCGTGTTACTAATGAACAACTTTCAAGCGATTTAAAGTTACGAAAATATGAAGGTTTAAAAGAAGAGCATTTAAAGTTTACTAAGACATTTGAAGCAACGGCAGAGAACATTGAAATTCTCCGTAATGAAAACAGCTATTACTTACCTGTATATATATCGTGGGCAGAAACGAATGAAAATGAAATAACCGTATCCTATTATGAAACACCGCTTTATTTAAATGGTGTGTATATTACGCCATTTGTTGAAGAACCTCGAATTGAATGGAATGAAAATAAGCTATATATTGTAGAAGCAGATACAGAGGTAAAAATGAAATCGGTACACTTTTCTTCGCAATTGTTAAATGTTGGTTTTCATTCCCGATTTGATGATTCGCTCCATGATTTAATTGGTCAACGTATTTTACACTTGAATGTTCCGAAACAGTTCAATATTATTGATAAGGATGGGCGGTATTAACGACTGCTTAAAACTCACAATGAATTGAGCGAATTATGTGTTGAAAAAGATCTTGAAATTAATCATTTTTATAGTAGTAGTCTATATATTTTTATATATTAATAATAATTGGCTTGTAACGACAGAGCATATCCATGAGTCTGACAAAATTCCTGCGAGCTTTGATGGTTTTCGAATTGCGCAGGTGACCGATTTACATGATGCAACGTTTGGGGAAAATCAGTCACGCTTAGTAGAAAAAGTACGGGCTACCAATCCGGATGTTATTTTCATTACAGGTGATATTGTTGATAGCAGACGCTATGATCTAGAAAATAGCTTGCAGGCTGTGCGTCAATTTACCGAAATTGCGGATGTTTATTATGTAATCGGCAATCATGAGGTTGCGTTGAATTTAATGGATGAAATTTATGCAGCATTAACAGAGATCGGTGTCCATGTATTGCCAAATGATGCGGTGCTGTTAGAGCGTAATGGGGAACAAATCGCCATTGCTGGTATTGAGGATCCGCTGATGGGGCAGGATGTAGGGCAATCAATTGATCAGGTCATGCAAAGTATTGATAAGGATTTGTTTACTGTTTTGTTATCACATCGTCCAGAACAGTTTGATGCCTATGTGAAAGCAGAAATTGATCTAGTCATGACGGGTCATGCCCATGGGGGGCAAATTCGAGTGCCTTTTATAGGGGGACTTGTCGCACCTTCGCAAGGCATAATGCCGAAATATTCAGCGGGGATATTTGAAGAACAACAAACGAAGATGATTGTAAATAGAGGGCTAGGTAATAGTCTGTTTCCTTATCGAATCTTTAACCTACCCGAAGTTTATGTCATTCAATTAAAAAAATAGCCGAAAACGTCACGAAGATGTGACGTTTTTTTGTTGTTCCCAATATTTTGTTTACATACCATTACCAATTTTATATTATGTGTTAGGTAATTGTTAATAGGTAATTTATAGCATAAAATTCATTGTGATTACTATATTTCTATAATTTATGGAGGGTATTGGATGAAAAATAGAGGGATTGGGGCAAAGTTAACGTTATCCATCGTAGTATTACTTACTTTAACTTGCGCCGTTTTAGGTGTTTCGAGCTATTATAATAGTTACAATTCATTAGAAATACAAATTCGTGATAATTTACAGTCAAAAGCCGGCGATGTATCACATTATATTGAGGAATTTTTTAAACGTACACATACTGAAATACAAGGAATCGCGGAGCATTCTGCCATTCAAAGTATGGATTTTACAGAACAAGCAGCATATTTGAATAAGCGTCTAGCCGAAAGTGAAGATTATTTAGGTTTTGGAATCGTCGATGCAAATGGGGTTGCCCGTTATTTGGATAATACAACAGCCGATTTAGCGGATCGCGCATACATTCAAGCTGCATTTGAAGGAAACACGGCAATGTCTGATACAATTATAAGCCGTGTAACAAATGAGCCGGTAATTATGATTGCGACACCTATTGAGACCTTGACAGGGGAAAAGGCATTGTTACTCGCACGTATGGATGGTTATTTCTTATCATCGGTATTGGAAGATATCGTTGTTGGAAAAACGGGATATGCCTATTTAATAAATGAAGAGGGTACCATTCAGGCGCATCCGAACCATGAATATGTAAAGGAACAAGTTAACTTTTTAACTAAGGCAAAAGAGTCCGGCAAAATGACTGGAGAGGCTTTTGCTGTTGAGGAACTTATATCAAACGAAGAAGGATTCTTTGAATATAAGGATACTAATGGCGATAATCACTTCCTCGGCTATCATACTTTAGATAATGGCTGGTCTATCGGAATTATGGCAAAGGAAAATGAGATGTTCGTTAGTTTAATGAAAATGAGGATTACTTTAACGATTTCTACATTTAGTGTGCTATTTATTGGGTTAATTATTGCCTTCTTCTTATCCAACAGTATCAGTCGTCCAATTCGTGAAGTAGTAAAAGTAAGCGAATTTATTGGGCAGGGGGATTTCACTCATAAGCCACATGAGCGTCTTCAAAAACGGCATGATGAGCTCGGGGTGCTCTCTCGTTCGTTGACTAAAGTTGTGGAAAATATGCATATGATGATTACGAAAGTGCAAACAAACTCTGCAAATGTAAGTGAAGCCTCCTGTGAGTTAATGGGAGATGTTATGAAAGTGACCGACAATGCGAAAATTATCTCTCAATCAATAGAAGAGGTAGAGCGGGGATCTGATAGTCAGGCGAAAGTAACGGAAGAAAGTGCGGAGACGATGGGGCAGATGGCAATTGGTATTCAGGAAGTAGCCGAAGTAGCCAGTACTGTTTCTGAGCATACGGACTTTATAGAAAAGAAAGTCCGCGATGGTCATGAGGCAGTTCGCCATTCGATTGCAAAAATGAATGCAATACAATCCGGGACTGAATTTGAATTGGAAGTCATCCATAAGCTAAAGCAAGAGTCGCAGGAAATCGGGCTAATTTCAAAAATGATTACCGATATTTCATCTCAGACAAACTTACTGGCTTTAAATGCATCGATTGAGGCTGCCCGTGCTGGGGAGGCTGGACACGGTTTTGCAGTAGTGGCAGGGGAAGTACGCAAATTATCTGAGCAAACGGCTGATTCAGCAGCGAAAATTAATGTCCTGATTCAGAAAGTACAACAATATACTGTGGAAGCCGTTCAAGCAGCAGAATCAGGAGAGGAAAATGTTGCGCAAGGTTTACAATCTATAAGCCAATTAGACGAACGCTTCAGCGAAATTGTAGAAGCAGTTTCCAGAATTGCAGTTGAAATTGAAGGGCTGAGTGGTTCTGCTCAAGAAATGAGCGCCAATACAGAAGAAGTATCGGCATCAATGGAAGAAATGTCAGCTTCGGTTACATCAGCAGCAACGTATGTAAGGGATGTTGCGCATTCAGCATCCGGTCAGTTAGAAATAGTAGATGCAATGGCTAATCAAGCCGTAAAGCTGTCTGAAATGGCAAAAGACTTACAGGTCACAATTAAACAGTTTAAACTATAATGTAAACGGCGGTGCAATGGGTTTTTATTGCGCTGCTGTTTGTTTGAGAGGGAGCGGGGGGCATGGGCGCGTATCTAATAAATGTGGTTGTGTTTCTAAAAAAACAGAAAAAGTTCTAATAAATTATGAGTGTTCTAATATATGCTGGGGATTTTCTAAAATCGGATTCACTTGTTCAAATATAGGTCCGAAATTTTCGAAAAAAACATTGTACAGTTCTAATAACGGGTAAAACTTTTCTAATAAATTATTACAAAATCTTTGCTCCCCCTAAAAAAACGCAAATTGTTCGTCAGCGCAGCAACAGTATCGTAAAATAGAGAAAACAAGTTGTAGGGGTATGCAAAATGGAAGGTATTATTACTTTATTGGCAATGGTGGGAATTGTCGTGATGGTTGTGCGTTTTATGCCGAAAAAAGGTGTGAAATATATTACGACAAAAGATTTGCAGCCATTACTGGAAGATAAACAGTATGTATTTGTGGATGTTCGAACGGAGAAGGAATATAAAGAGGCACATATTCCTCAATTTATAAATCGCCCTGTTGGCACGTATTTAGGTGATCTGCCGAAAGATCGGCCAATTGTCGTTATTTGTCAAAGTGGGGTACGAAGCAACAAAGCAAGTAAGGAACTTGTAAAGCTAGGCTATACTGATGTCACGAATGTTCGTCGTGGGATGAATGGGCTGCGAGAAGGCTAAATAAAGAAGGGAGAAGAGATAAGGGAAATACCCTTTATCTGCTTCTCCCATTTTTTATTGGATTGCCTTTTTCATGGCATCTAGCAGTGCCTGTGCGGAAATGATTTTCTCGCCACCACCTTGGACAAGTGCATCGTTGCCGCCGCCTTTACCGTTCATAAGGGGTAAAACGGCTGCGGAAATTTCTTTCATTGATTGCGCTTGTTGACTGCCACGTGCAGCGACAAACTGAAGCTTGTCCTCATTGTTGGCAACGAGAAGAGCAATTGCATCTTCATTTTGCTGAGTAATGAAACGGGCTAATTTTTGTAAGCTTTGGATAGAGCGGTTTTCAAACATTGCTGCCGCGATTTTTTCTTTCGCCAAAGCCTGTGCTTCAAATTCAAGCAGTGCATCTTGTGCCTCTGCCAAGCTTTTTTCAGTGCTTTTTGCCGTTTTTACAAACTTTTTTAATGCTTCTGCGGCTTCTTCTTCTGGTGCGCTTAATTGACGAGCAACATCACTTAATACGTTTTTACGCATAGCGAGTTGCTGTAATACACGATTGCCGCAAACGAAATGTACACGAATTTGCTGCTTCATTTTCTCAGTAGCTAAAATTTTCAGTAAACCAACCTGACCTGTAGAGGTAGGATGGGTACCACCACACCCGTTGTAATCATAGTCGGGAATAATAACTAAACGTATATCTTCATCGACTTTTACATCTTTTCGCAAGTTATACTGAGCTAACTCGTCTTTTGTAACCCATTTAGTTTCAATTGGCCGATTTTCCAAAACAATTTCATTTGCCCGCTTTTCTGCGGCAGCTAGCTGATCATCTGATATCTCACTCACATTTAAATCGATTGTAACAAGTTCAGTTCCTAAGTGGAAGCTCACTGTAGTGAAATCAAATAACTCCACAAAAGCAGCTGTTAAAATATGCTGTCCCGCATGTTGTTGCATATGGTCGAATCGGCGCCCCCAATTTAATTTCCCTTTAATTTCCCCGGAAATATTCGACAAATTTCCCACAGTATAATGACGGATTTCATCATCCACTTTCTCGACATCGATAATTTCCAAGTCATTAATCCAGCCGGTATCATGGGGTTGCCCACCCCCTGTAGGGTAAAATGCCGTATTGTTTAAGACAATAAAATTACGTGTTTCTTCACTACCTGTTTTTACAATTTCTGCTGTAAATTCTTTTATCATTGCGTCTTCATAATAAAATAACTCTTTCAAAATCCATCACTCCTTAATTTCTAGTTTGTCATATGAAAACGTTGCTGTCACGGTAAAATAATCGTTGTTATTTGACGCGCGGGAAATTTCGTTTATGATGAGAAAGAAGGATTTTCCGGGAGGAGTACAAATATGAATATTACACAGTTTTCAGTAGAAGAAATCTTAGATCCAACAAATATTATTGAAGGTAAGCGATATGAGTTTTTATTAGATGTAGAAGTAGATGAGGAAGACGAGCTATATTCTGCAGCAGGTTTAGAAATCCGTGTCATCGTTGGTGTAATCGAAGAAAATGTACGCATTGTAAACTACTTTATTATGGATAAAGCAAATAATGAGTTTTTGGATTTCGCATTGGAAGAAGATGAGGAAGCAGAAATTTTGGCCTTTTGTAAAGAAGAATTATTTGCTGATTCAACAGAAGTAGAAGAGCAATAAAAATAAAAAAAGCACCTCGTCATTGAACTTTACGCCACCAACTGTTGGGAGTCGTTCGAAATGAGGTGCTTTTTTATTATTTACATTTTACCAAGCGGCAATTGACCCATCTGTACGCGGCTCTGTTCCGCCATACAAGACGCCTGTTTTTTGATCACGCCAAATGATTTGCCCGCGTCCGAAACTGCCACCGTCCACTGCAATATGAATGTCATGGCCTTTACGTTGTAACGCCTGAACTAAATAATTAGGGAAATGCGGCTCTACTTCAATTCGTTTTTCACCCATCCATTGCCAACGTGGCATATCAAGAGCTGCCTGCGGATTGAGAGCAAAATCTACTGTAGATGTAATCACCTGGAAATGTCCCTGTGGCTGCATATAGCCTCCCATTACACCAAACGGACCAACAGCCTGATTATCCTTTGTTAGGAATCCAGGAATAATTGTATGATAGGTACGTTTACCAGGTTTTAAGAAGTTAGGATGATTTTCATCAAGTGAGAAGTCATAACCTCGGTTTTGTAGCGATATACCTGTTTCCGGAATGACAATACCGGAGCCGAAGCCCATATAGTTACTCTGAATATAAGACACCATATTGCCGTCCGCATCGGCAGTCGCTAAATACACCGTTCCGCCCTTCGGAATGTCAAATGGCTTAGGATCCATTGCTGTATCCATAATTTCTGCAAAACGAGATTCCCCGTAGTTTTTTGATAATAATGTTTCCACATCGACCGGCATTTCACTGCTTTCTGTAACAAATGCTTTCCCATCTGTATAGGCAAGTTTCATTGCTTCGATTTGATTATGTAATGTCTCAGCATCTTGCCATTTCGGCTCTGAATGTTGATAAATGTTTAGTGCCATTTGGGCAACAATACCTTGACCATTCGGAGGGATTTCCCACACGTCATAGCCTTTATAATGTACCTTAATCGGATTTACCCATTCAGGTTCATAGCCTGCTAAGTCTTCCTTAGAAATAAAGCCATTATGTTTTTTCATAAAGGCATCGATTTTATCGGCAATGTCCCCTTTATAAAATGCCTCGCCATTTGTTTTTGCGATTTTGCGTAATGTATCTCCATGTCCGGGTGAATTCCACACTTCACCGATTTCCGGCATACGTCCATCAATTGAAAATGTATCAAACCAGTGTTGGAACTCTTCGGTTGTAAGTGATTGTTTATATTTTTTATAGGCAGATTGCCAATTTTGTCCGAGTGTTGCTGAAATCGGGTAGCCTTCTTCCGCATAGGAAATAGCAGGTGCCAATACTTCGCTTAATGACAGTTTTCCAAAACGTTTTGATAAGGAAGCCCATGCCGCAGGAGCACCAGGAACAGTAACAGGGATGACCCCATGCATCGGAATTTTATCGTGTCCTTGTTCAGCTAATGCCTCTTTCGAAATGGTCTTAGCAGAAGGTCCGGAAGCGTTTAATCCGTAAAGTTCATCCTTCATCCAAACGAGTGCAAAGGCATCACTTCCAATACCGTTGGATGTTGGTTCCACAACCGTTAAGGCTGCTGCTGTAGCAATGGCAGCATCGACTGCATTTCCGCCTTTTTTCAAAATATCCAAACCTGCCTGTGCTGCTAATGGCTGAGATGTTGCGACCATTCCACGATTCGCGATAACAGTGTTGCGCTTACTCGGAAATGGGTAATGTAAAAAGTCCATAAAAATTCCCCCTTAACAAATAGTAATCTAAAAAATGAATATTATGACTATTTTAGTATAGAAGGGGGTTATTTACAAATAAATATTTCAGAATCCGAAATAAATTCCCCTAAAAAAAGCTGTTTGGCATGCTGTAGCATTGTCCAAACAGCTCAAAATGCAAAGGATTTTTATTTCAATAGTTCATCAATCCAGCGCTGTACTTTTAAGCCTTCCTCGAATGGGACGATGAACGCTTCTTCACCTAAAAGGACTTTTCTACAAGCATCCAGCATGGATTCCGGTGCTGTATTCGCAGGGACTTCCACTTCCGGTTCGTAAGCTTTACTCGTATATACTTGTGACCAGTTACGTAATGTGACAACTTTTTCTGAACCGAAAATTTTATAATCAATGCGCTCTTCCTGACCGATGCCGGCAAGTCCGTTTATTACAACAGGTATGCCGCTTGTTGTTTTTGCTAAAGCAGATACACCTGTTTCACATAGCTCCGTGTTTTCCGGATAGGTTGTTTCATGAGCGAGAATGTTGAGATCCCCAAATAAGTGGTGTGTCAGCTGTAAATAATGCGGGAAAATCTCACGGATAAAGCCGCCTTGTTCACGTGAGGCAATCCAAGGATTTTGTTGCCATTTACGCGGCCATTCCGGGAAGTATGTATGTAGTTCAATGCGTGTAATATCCCCCATACCAGATGTAAGCTCTTTTTTAAGCTGATGTACGGCTGCTCCATACATTAATGGGAAGTGCATCGCTGTTTTCACCTTTACATCATTGGCAACACGTACCATTGTTTCTCCATCTGCAGCATCATGGGCAAGTGGTTTTTCCGATAAAATATGCAGTCCATGCTTCGCAATTTCCTCAGCAAGAGTCGCATGGCTGACAGGGGGCGTCCCGATGTAAACCCAGTCAGGCATTAAATTCAGTAAATCCTGTAAATCATTTGTTGTCGGTACATTATATTTTTCTGCCAACTGTGCTGTACGCTCCTCATTCGTGTCGAATATAGCAGCAATTTCGTAGTGTTCGTTTTGTAAAGCCTGGTTAATAATACGCTCACCGACAACACCAGTGCCGATAATGCCAATTGTTGTTTTTGTCATTTAGTTCGTGCTCCTTTTAAAAGTTGAGAGTTTTCTGATAGTTAGTGTAGCATATTTTGAGATTATGATAATAAAAAGAAAAGCACAAAAACATGTTTAGCATGCTTTTGCGCCTCCTATTAATATTTATCTACTACAACTCCAAGTGAAGAAGCCTTTATGAAAGGTAAATCCTGCAATTGCTTTAAGCTCTCGGCAGTACCTGTTACAACGATACCGTTTGAGGCGGATCTTTTATTTTTGTTATATAACGTGTAATACCGATGCAATGCCACTTTAAAAAGCCATGCGCGCAAATTTTTTGCTTGAATTTGCGATAAGCATTCAATTGTTTTCATAATGGTTTCTTGTGTGACATCTTCGGCATCTTCCTTTGTAGCCCCGACTTTTAATAAATATTTGAAAACAATTTGTGCTTCTTCAAGCAAATAGTTTTCCCATGACTTGTCCATAGTTCACCAACTTCCGGATATCCATATGTTGAAAATAAGAAGCCTTAATCGTGTGAAAAAAAACGAAATATGCTTTACTTATTGTAAGTTAACTTACTTATATAACTAATTAAATTCGTAAAAGTATACAAAATAAAAAAATAAGTTTTATAAACAAGCAAGGAGTGACGGTGATGAAAGTTGTAATTATCGGTGGGGACGCTGCTGGGATGAGTGCGGCAATGGAAATTGTCCGTAATAATAAATCCGCACATATCGTTGTTTTGGAAAAAGGGGATATTTATTCGTACGGGCAATGTGGGTTGCCGTATGTAATTAACGGAAAGGTACCTAATACTGAAGAACTCATTGCGCGCGATGTCGAGGAATTCCGTTCTAAATACGACATTGATGCGAGAATCTTTCATGAAGTGACGTCAATTGATACGAAATTACAAAAGGTGAGCGGACATGATGTAAATAGTAAGGAGCCATTTGAATTTGCATACGATAAACTGCTGATTGCAACAGGTGCTGCGCCGACAATGCCACGACTGGAAAATGCCGATTTAAAAGGAATTCATATGATTAAGACAATTCCCCAAATGAATAAATTGATGGAACAATTACCGAATGTGAAGCATGTTACAGTCGTAGGTGGCGGCTATATAGGACTGGAAGTTGTCGAAACGGTTCGTGAGCGTGGTCTGGATGTTCGTCTAATCCATCAAGGGAGTCAGCTCATGTCGGTTTTAGATCCGGAACTTGCGAAAATCATTTATGAAGAGGCGATTTCAAAAGGGGTGGATGTTTTACTGAATGAAGAGACAATAGGTTTTGAGGGCGAACAAGTTGTCGAAGCAATTCGTACTAAAACGGGGACATACCCTACTGAATTAGTTATCGTAGCGACTGGTGTACGTCCAAACACACAATTTGCGACAGGGTTTGCAAAGCTTGAAAATGGAGCGCTCATCGTTAATGAAAAAATGGAGACATCCATTGCTAATGTGTATGCAGCAGGGGATTGTGCATCGCATTATAACAGACTGAAGCAGCAGGATGATTACTTGCCTCTTGGTACGACGGCGAATAAACAAGGACGAATCGCTGGTTTGAATATTGCCGGTTTTAATCAAAAGTTCAATGGGATTGTAGGAACTTCCATTTTGAAGTTTTTTGATCTACAAATAGGAATGACGGGATTAACTAATGATGCTGCGGATAAGTCCAATGCGTTGATAGAGGCATATGTGATGGAAGTGAACGACATTGCCAGCTATTATCCTCATCCAAGTAAGATGAAGCTACGTATGTTAGTCGAACAACAAAGTCGCAAGCTTGTTGGGCTGCAAATTGTCGGGAAACACGGTGTCGATAAACGAATTGATGTATTTGCTACAGCGCTTTACAATGAAATGACTTTTGAACAATTATTGGACCTGGACTTAGCTTATGCCCCACCATTTAGTGGCGTATGGGATGCGCTCATGCAGGCACCGAAGCGGTATGGGAAAAAGAATTAAAAACGTCTCAAGCTCCAGCTATTATTGGGAAATAGCTGGAGCTTGCTTTGTGTTTAAAAGAGGTGTTAGCCAAATTTTGTCCAAATGAATTATCAATAGATAAACGTTCGACCATGCTGGCAGCTATGTTTGATCTGCAAGGTGGAATCATGGAGAAGGCTATCTACTTTGCTTTGAACTTATACATACTATAGCGCAAGTTTATGGAGAAAATGGCATTTTAATAAAGTTGTAAAAAATATGTAAAATAGCCGATTACACATGAAAACCCTTAGTAGCAAGTGTTTCTGAAGGTTTTTTTGTATTTTTTTATTATTTTATATTGTTTTTATAACAATAATGTGACATGTGTGACGAACCTAAATGCGAATTCATTTGGAAAAATCACTTTGCATAAAAAAATCAAAGAAAAACAAACTAACTTCAATTAGGAACAAGGAGGAATAAGCATGAAAAATGATAGACATGATGTATTTAATAAAAAGTCCAAAAATGCGCTAAGTTTAGGGAAGATGATTGAAAATACGAAAGAAAATATCGAAGAGGCGGAAATTAGTAAAGAATTCGCATTTCCTGAAGAACTGGAAAATTTAGAGGAAAAAAATGCTCGACGTAAAACGGCCATTGCACAATTGGAAGAACAAATAAGAGAAAAAAAAGCTTTTCAAGCTAGAAAAAATTATTATAAATAATACTTCAATCAAAACGTTAATCTTAGTGGGATTAACGTTTTTTTATTTAGTAAAAAGGCAGAATTTCAACTTTATGAATTTTTTATTGTGAGATATTCATTTTAACAATAAAACTCTCATACAGTGTTCTTGTGAGAGTGCTCATATTTTCCATGCAATAATAAAATAAAGTGGTTATCTATACTTAGAACTTGAAGGGAGGTTCTCATGAATTTATCTGACTATTACCGTAACACCGTACAGGAAGTTATGAAGAAGCTGGACGTAACACCATATGGACTGACAGATTACGAAGTACGTTCTCGGCATAAAAAATATGGCTATAATGAACTGAAAGAAGGTAAACAAAAGAATATCTTTCAAGTTATGTTAGAGCAGTTTCAGGATTTTTTAGTCATTATCTTAATTGCTGCTGCCATTATTTCTATGTTTCTTGGTGATGTAGATAGCTCTGTTGTTATTCTAATCGTACTTGTTTTAAATGCCGTACTGGGAACTGTTCAGCATGTAAGAGCGGAAAAATCGCTAAACAGTCTAAAGGAAATGGCTGCACCCGTTTCTAAAGTCATCCGTGAGGGAGCAGTAGTTGAAATACCGTCAAGAGATGTTATTGTCGGTGACCTGCTTGTTTTGGAAGCAGGCGATTATATTAGTGCTGACGGTAGAGTAATTGAAAGCTATAGTTTGCAAATAAATGAAAGTTCGTTAACCGGTGAATCATTAGCCATTGATAAAATAGCGAATACCATCCACGAAAAGGAACTTGCTATAGGCGATAAAAGGAACATGGTTTTCTCCGGGAGCTTTGTAACGAATGGTCGTGGGAAAGCGGTCGTTACTTCTATAGGAATGAATACCGAGATCGGTAAAATTGCCACTCTTTTGGACAATGCACAGGAGAAAAAAACGCCATTACAAGTGAGCTTGGATCGTTTTGGGAAACGTCTTGCACTCGGCATTATCATTATTTGTTTAATTATATTTGGGCTTGATCTTATTCGAGGGCGTGAGTTAATTGACTCCTTTATGTTCGCCGTTTCGTTGGCGGTTGCAGCAATTCCGGAAGCACTTAGTTCGATTGTGACAATCGTTTTAGCAGTGGGGACTACAAATATGGCGAAGGAAAATGCCATTATTCGTAAGCTGCATGCAGTAGAAAGTTTGGGGAGTGTATCAATTATCTGTTCAGATAAAACAGGGACACTTACGCAAAATAAAATGACGGTGCAAGAGGTTTATACAGGCGATCAAGTTCTGCCTTTTAATGAGCTAAAGCTAGCTAATGAAAACCATAAAAAACTGCTCGAATTGGCCATACTCTGCAATAATTCCGTTGTAATGAAGGATAAGGAAATCGGGGATCCAACGGAATTGGCACTTGTAAAATTTGGACGTGAATATGACTTAAATGAACATATTGTACGTGGGCTTCATCAACGTGTTGGTGAATTACCTTTTGATTCGACTCGTAAAGTAATGAGCACAGTTCACCGCATGGGAAATCGTTCCGTTATGATTACAAAAGGGGCGGTAGATGTACTGCTGCCGCGTGTTAGCCGCATTCATTCAAGTCATGGCGGTTCCAACATAACGACGCAGCAAGTAGAAAAGATAAATCACGTAAATGAAACCTTCTCAAATGCCGGGTTAAGGGTAATGGCGATTACGTATAAAGATGTATATTCTCCTACCTTAACGGAAAAAGAGGAGCATAACTTAACATTTGTTGGATTAATCGCAATGATGGATCCACCACGCGAAGAATCGGCACAAGCAGTGGCGGATTGTATTAAAGCAGGCATCAAACCGGTCATGATTACAGGAGATCATAAAATTACGGCAATGGCGATTGCAAGGAAACTCGGCATTTTGAAAAATCCGAGTGAAGCGATTGAAGGAAAAGAAATCGAAAAGCTTTCAGATAGGGAATTGAAGGCAAAGGTAGAAAAAATCTCAGTTTATGCACGTGTCTCCCCGGAACATAAAATACGGATTGTGAAAGCATGGCAAGACAAAGGACATGTAGTCGCCATGACGGGAGATGGTGTAAATGATGCCCCAGCGCTAAAACAGGCCGAAATTGGTGTAGCAATGGGTACAGGGACTGAAGTGGCAAAGGATGCTTCTTCGATGATTTTAACCGATGATAACTTTTTGACGATCGTCAAATCGATTTCGAATGGTCGAAGTATTTACGCCAATATTAGTAACGCTATTAAATTCCTGTTATCCGGAAACGCGGGTGCAATTATTGTCGTTTTATATGCAACGCTTTTTGCATTGCCTGCACCGTTTCTACCGATTCATCTATTATTTATAAATTTATTAACGGATAGTTTGCCGGCAATTGCGATTGGGCTAGAGCCACATAATAAAAAGCTTATGAAAGAAAAGCCCCGTAACATAAAGGAGCCGTTGCTAAATAAGAAGTTTGTTTCCCAAGTAGGATTTGAGGGAGCAATTATTGCGGCGGTTACAATCATCGCCTTCCAAATAGGATTGTCGACAGGTGATACTGCAGTAGCCACAACGATGGCATTTGCGACATTATGTTTATCAAGACTGGTACATGGCTTTAATTGCCGTTCGGATGAATCCATTTTTAAACTGGGAATCTTCTCGAATTTAGCTGTATGGATTGCATTTTTATTAGGATTTTCGATACTGAACTTTGTGCTGCTCTCTGGATTATTTGAAGTAGCGCGATTGAATAACTTCCAGTATTTAATTATTTATGGTTTATCATTAGTTCCACTAATTATAATTCAGCTTCATAAACTATTTTTCAGAGCGAGTTAAAGAGAGCAGCTTGAATATAAAGCGCATGCATGAACATAATTGCATGCGTTTTTCGATTAAATACTACGCGAGATGGCAACTTTTTTAGGCTTTTAACATAACAATAAAGTTAACAAGGTTATGGAAGGGTGACGTCATAAGTACAACAGTTAAGTATTTCTTCGGTCAGGCAATGACAGGGCAGGGCATAAAAAATATATACAAGGATTTAATGAACGAAGCACAAACGGTGTATTTACTAAAAGGTGCACACGGCTTCAAAATTTCCGAGCTGCTTCAAAACATCGGTGATTACTATGTTAAAAAGGGCGCTAGTATCGAGTATTTCCATGACCCATTATTTGAGGACACGGTTGAAGGCATCTTTATTCAAGCACCACATCGGATTTTAATTCTTCAGGCAACCAATCCTTCAATAGAGCCTACTATTCTTGGTGGACGGGATCATGTCATTTCCCTTTATGATTGTGTATATGAAGAACAGCTTTCAGCGAATGAAGCATTGTTCTCTTTGAATGAAAAAAAACAAACCTACTATAATCAATGCTTTGCTGCTCTTTCCAAGGCGATTCATATTCATGATGACTGGGAAGTGGAAACAAGGAAGTATATGAATTGGAACGGATTGAATCAGCAATTTGCCGATTTGACGAATCAATTATTCGGTGAGAAGAAATTGGATAAATCCGGTCAGCTGACCCACCGGCTACTCGGAACGTTAACACCGGCAGGAGCACGTGATACCGTTCAAAGTATTACGCAAAACCTGGAAAAGAGGCTTTTCATCAAAGGGTATCCTGGGACAGGGAAATCCTCGATGATGAAGCAATTGGCAAAAGAAGCACAGAGTCGTGGATTTGATGTGCAGCTCGTATGGTGTGGGTTGGATTCCAATTCGATTGATATGGTCATTTTGCCTGAATTAAAGTTCTGTATATTTGATAGTACTGAGCCACATGTCTATTTCCCGGATGAGAATCGTCCTGGCGATGAAATTTTCGACATCGCTCAGCACTGCCATCCAACAGAAGTGGAGCTAAACAACATTAATGAGCTTGTCGCAAAGTATAAATCGACTATGCAAGAAGCGAAGGAATTTGCCAAACAATATGCCGACGAAGAACGGAAAGTCCGTGAAGCAGTAGATGCAGCATTAAACGTAGATGAATTCAATAAACGGACAGTCCCGTTATTTGATCTTGTGCAAGAGTTAAAAACCATTTAAAAAACAAAGCATATGATAATAGAATGAATTTTCGAAAGGAATGATAAAATGTATTATCCTTATGGGTACCCATATCAGCAATACCAGTATCCTACACATATACCGGTCAACCCATATGGGGGTACGCCAGGTAATGTGAATTATCCAATGTGGGTAAATACTACAGCCCCATATAATTGGCAGGGCGACGCCTCAAATCATCAGGGAGTAGTTTTAAAAGATTATGGAAAAAATCCGTTTGTCATCAATATTGAGGAAGCGGCGAGACAGAACCAGACGTATCGTACCGCTCTTTGGACAGGAAATCATCTACAGCTTACTTTAATGAGCATAAATCCTGGTGAGGATGTTGGGCTAGAGGTGCATCCACATGTGGACCAGTTCATTCGGATTGAGCAGGGCCAGGGGATTACCCAAATGGGGAAAACAAAAGATAACCTGAATTTTAATAGAATGGTATTTGATGGTTCTGCGATTTTTGTGCCTGCCGGAACGTGGCATAATGTTACAAATACAGGACAGATGCCATTAAAGCTTTATACAATTTATGCACCACCAAATCATCCATTCGGGACGGTTGAACCTACTAAAGCGAGCGCTAGGCATGAGGAACACGGGAAATAAAAACAAAGGGAATAAGCGCAACTGACCGATTGCTCTTTTGAAAGAAGAAACAATTATTTTAACAAGTATTAGAAGTTTGTATTTTATAATATAGAAGTTAAAATCAAAAAATTACGAAATGTTTATTCCTATTTCAGCAGTTAGATGTAATAAGTAAAATAGGCGAAAATCGCTAAATCCTTTGGTGAAAAGGATTTGGTGATTTTTTATTTTCCTTCTTCACTTTTAACACTTCAATTTCAGCTTGATAATTCTCAAGATTTACATCATTCGTTTTATGCTACTCACGTTAGAATTGAATCAAAATAACAATCGTGCAATAAATCAGTTTTAGTCAACCGATTACGAACAAAATCAGAATCAAATGGATAATAAAAGAATTAGTACAAAGATACTGATGGATTTAGAATAGGAAAAGTGTAAGGTTAAAGTGTATTAAAATATTTTTTCTGTATTATTTTAACTATAAATTGCGATTTTGAAGTCCAAAAGAAATAAAGAAATAAATAAGGATAGTGCATAAAATATAAATCCATTCTTACAAATGAAAGGAATTCAACATGGAAATTAGAGATTTACAAAATTTTATTCAAGTCATAGATCATGATAGCTTTACAAAAGCGGCTGAGGAAATGTATGTTACGCAATCTTCTTTAAGTAAAAGTATTAAGCGCTTAGAAAAACAATTGGCTTCTGACCTGCTCGACAGAAAATCCAAAAAAGTTAAGTTAACAGATATAGGAATGTTAGTTTACCAACAAGGAAAAGAGATTCTTTATGCGATTGATGATTTACACTTACTTATCAAAAAGAGTAAAAATATAGAGGTTGGGCGTTTGAAATTAGGTATGCCACCTTTAATTGGAACTTTATTTTTCCCGGAAATAGCTGAAACGTTTAATGATAAGTTCCCAAACATAAAAATTGAATTATTCGAACGTGGAGCAAAAAAGCTCGAAGAAATAGTTTTAGATGGAAAGGTAGAAATAGCATTAGTTGTCTCTCCATACTTTAAAAATAACATGTATGATATATACCCTTATATTGAAGATGAGTTCTTTGTTTTCTTACATAAAGATCATGTACTAGCATCTAAAGCAGAAATTTCAATTAGCGAATTAAGAGATGAAAAATTTATTATTTTCACGGAAGAATTCACTTTACATGACTACGTTATTAATGCATGTAAAGAAGCGGGTTTTTCACCAGAAATTGTATATAAAAGTTCTCAATGGGATTTAATTTTAGAGTTAACAGTCTCTAGTAATGGTGTTACATTACTTCCGAGTTCAATCTATAAAAAGAATCTTAATCCTAATATAAAGTTAATTAAAATTAAAGGCGAACCTTTGTTGTGGAAGCTTTCCTTCATAACTTTAAAAGATTCATACAAATCGTTTGTATTAGAAAAATTCATTAGTTTAATAAAAAAATAATTTAATATGCTCATTGGGAATGATTGATATTCCTATTATTCCTTTTACTAATAATGTTGTTTGTAATAGAATTTTCTGTATACAAAGCAGAAAAAAGGAGGGATTATATGGCTTTATTAGGATTTCTAACAATCAGTGTATTTTTAATATTAATATTCACAAGAAAAGTTTCGGTAATTGTCGCATTAGTAATGGTGCCAGTAATATTTGGTCTAATCGGGGGATTTGGATTAGAGCTAGGCGAGATGATGTTAAGTGGATTATCAACGGTTGCGCCAACAGGTATTATGCTTGTGTTCGCTATCTTATATTTTAGTCTGATGTTAGATGTAGGATTATTTGACCCAATGATTAAATTCATTTTAAAGGTTGTAAAAGGTGATCCTTTAAAAGTGGTAGTGGGAACAGCTATTTTAGCAATGGTAGTACATTTAGATGGTAATGGTTCAGCTACGTTTATCATTACAATTTCGGCTATGCTACCAATCTATAAAAAACTAGGAATTAATAGATTAGTTTTAGCTGGTGTTGTCGCTTTAGGTGCGGGTGTAATGAATATTGTTCCATGGGGCGGTCCAACGGCACGTGCCATGACAACTTTAGGTGCGGAAGCTAAAGATATTTTTAATCCTGTCATTCCTGCAATGATAGCCGGAATTGTGTGGGTTATTATTGCCTCGGCATTAATCGGATTAAAGGAAAGAAAACGTTTAGGTATTCTTCAATTAGATGAATCAGATTTGCAATTTTCCGTTAGTGAAGAAGAACAGAAATTAAGAAAACCAAAATTATTTATTTATAATCTTTTATTAACTATTGCACTATTAGTTTCTTTAGTAGGTGCATGGTTACCGATGCCAATATTATTTGTATTAGCTTTTGTAGCCGCATTAATGGTTAACTATCCAAAACACGATGACCAACAGGCGCGTATTGCTGCACATTCTAAGAGTGTACTTTTAGTTGCTACAATGATATTTGCCGCAGGTATTTTTACAGGAATACTTAATGGTACAGGAATGATTGAAGACATGGCACTTGCATTAGTAAATATTATTCCTGATTCTATGGGGCGCTTTTTACCTGTAATTGTAGCAATTACTAGTATGCCTTTGAGTCTTGTTTTTACACCTGATGCATATTATTTCGGGGTGCTACCTGTAATTGCCGAAACTGCTTCTACATTGGGCATTAATCCACATGAAATTGGACGAGCAGCAATTTTAGGTCATATGACAGTTGGATTCCCATTAAGTCCTTTAACTGCTTCAACATTTATTTTAATTGGATTAGCACAAGTAGATTTAGTAGATCATCAAAAATTTATTTTTAAGTGGGCGTTTATGACAACGGTTGTTATGACAATAGTAGCTGTATTGATTGGGGCGATATCTATATGAAAAAAAATACAATTAGAATAGGCGTAGGTACTGGGTTTGCTGGTGATCGTATCGAGCCTGCTGAAATCTTATTAGAAAAAGGTAATTTAGATTATTTAGTTCTAGAATGTTTGGCAGAGCGAACGATAGCGTTAGCGCAAAAAAGGAAAAAAGCTAATCCTTCATTAGGGTATGATGTTCTATTAGAGAAGCGTATGCAAAGCTTACTGCCTAAATTAAAAAACAAAGCAACACGAATTATTACGAATATGGGGGCTGCTAACCCACAAGCAGGAGCGGAAAAAATCTTGGAGATAGCAAAACAGCTAGGAATTCCGATTAAAGTCGCTGTGGTTACTGGAGACGATGTCCTTTCAAAAATTTCATTAGATGAAACGGTGTGGGAAACAGGCAAGTTATTAAGTGAATATGGGGAAATTTTATCTGCAAATGCTTATATTGGCGCGAATGCATTATTGTCTGCCTTACAATCAGATGCTCAGATTATTATCACAGGGCGTGTTGCAGACCCATCTTTATTTTTAGCACCGATGATTCATGAATTTAAGTGGGAGCTTAATGAATTAGATTATTTAGCACAGGGAACAGTAGTTGGCCATCTATTAGAATGTGCAGGTCAGCTTACAGGAGGATATTTTGCAGACCCAGGTAAAAAAGATGTTGCTGATTTAGCAAATCTTGGTTTCCCATATGCAGATGTATCAAATGATGGAACAGCTATTTTTAGCAAGGTTGAAAATACAGGTGGTCAAATTACTTTACAAACAATGAAAGAACAACTGCTCTATGAAGTTTTGAATCCTACTGCATATATAACACCTGATATCATTGCCGATTTCTCCAAAGTGGTTTTTGAAGAAGTTAATCCTGGCACTATTAAAGTAAGTGGTGTTACCGCCGTAGGGAAGCCTGAAAAACTAAAAGTAAGTATTGGCTATAATGCGGGCTTTATTGGTGAAGGCGAAATCTCATATGCTGGAGAAAATGCATTAGCACGTGCTGAGTTAGCTGGGGAGATCATTTCTGAAAGAATTCGTCATTTATACACAGATTTTAGGGTAGATTTGATTGGTGTAAATGCTACTCATAGAAAAGCATTCAGACAAATAGAACCTTATGAAGTTCGACTTAGAGTTGCTGGTAAGACACAGAGTCCAAGTTTAGCAGAATTAATTGGTGAGGAAGTTGAAGCGTTATATACAAATGGTCCAGCTGGTGGCGGTGGGGCGCGTAAAAATATTTTGGATGTCGTAGGTATCGTTTCTACTTTTATTGAGGAGAACCAAATCGAAATTAGTACTGAAAAGAAGGAGGTTCATTTCAATGAAATTATATGAGGTGGCACACTGCAGAACTGGTGATAAAGGTAATACTTTAACTATGTCAATTATTGCTTTCAAAAAAGAGAACTATCCATTGATTTTAGAACAAGTAACAGTCGACAAAGTGAAAGAACACTTACAAGGCATCGTCTTAGGTGATGTTGAGCGTTATGAAATTCCTTCTCTAGGAGCATTGCAATTTATTTGTCACGAAGCTTTAGATACGGGAGTTACTACATCATTAGCAATGGACACGCATGGGAAAACCTTAAGTTACAGCGTATTAGAGTTAGAACTATCATAAGCCTTAAAATTAAGTTCTCAAAAAAATTAGAGTTATCTTTTCAGGGGGGTTGAAATGAAGAAAGTATACGATTCATTTGAACGTGCAGTCGAGGATATTACGAATGGTTCTACTATTATTGCTGGTGGATTTGGTCTGTGTGGTATTCCTGAGAAATTAATTGCGGCGTTAGAAAAAAAGGATGTAACAGATTTAACCGTTGTGAGTAACAACTGTGGAGTAGATGATTTTGGATTAGGTTTATTACTTAAAAATAAACAAATAAAAAAAATGATTGCATCCTATGTTGGTGAGAATAAAACTTTTGAGCAACAATTTATTTCAGGAGAGCTAGAAGTCGAATTAACACCACAAGGTACCTTAGCCGAGAAACTTAGAGCTGGAGGTGCTGGAATTCCCGGTTTTTATACTGCAACAGGCGTTGGAACACCTATTGCAGAAGGTAAAGAAGTGAAAGAATTTGATGGTGAAGTGTATTTATTAGAAAAAGCAATTAAAGGGGATTTTGCTTTAGTTAAAGCATGGAAAGCAGATAAGAGTGGTAATTTAGTATTCCGAAAAACCTCTCGGAATTTTAATCCATTAGCTGCCATGGCTGCTAAAATAACTATAGTAGAGGTGGAGGAATTAGTAGAGGTTGGAGAAATAGATCCGGACTTTATTCACCTACCGGGTATTTACGTTCAGCGTATAGTAGTTGGTCAAAATTATGAAAAACGCATTGAACGTCTCGTTGTAAAGGAGAATGCATAGTGTCTAGAGATGTGATTATAAAACGTGCTGTTCAGGAAATTTCAAATGGGATGTATGTAAATTTAGGCATCGGAATGCCCACATTGATAGCGAATAATATACCTTCAGATTATGAAGTGTTTCTACAGTCTGAGAATGGTTTGCTTGGCATTGGGTCTTACCCTACGGAAGAGCAAGTTGATGCGGATTTAATAAATGCGGGTAAAGAAACTGTTACAGCTAGCAAAGGCGCTTCATATTTTGATAGTGCAGAAAGCTTTGCTATGATCCGTGGAGGACATATTGATGTAGCGATTTTAGGTGGAATGGAAGTCTCTCAATACGGTGATCTAGCTAACTGGATGATTCCAGGAAAACTAGTTAAAGGTATGGGAGGAGCAATGGACTTAGTAGTAGGTGCAAAAAAAGTTGTTGTGATTATGGAGCATACGAATAAACATGGTGAAGCAAAAATTAAACAAACTTGCTCTCTTCCACTTACAGGTAAAGGTGTCGTTCATCGATTAATAACTGAATTAGCAGTTTTCGATTTTAAGAATGGAGAAATGATTCTCATCGAATTACAACCAGAAGTTACATTAGAGGAAGTTAAAGAAAAGACAGAAGCTTCATTTGTTGTGAATATATAAAGTAAATTATTAATTGCACTTTAGAGATAGGCGATCGGCCGTAAATAATACCATCCTACTTCTCCCATAAATGTATCAAATCAGGTTTATAAAGTTCTAGTTTGTAATAAAAACAACAAAAAAACCATCTTAAAAAACCCTTGGAAGCCAATGCTTGAAGGGTTTTTTCTGCGTTCTAGCCCATTTGCTCTACATCGTTAGATACATTTCTAAAAGAACAAACATTTTTTATTAGTTGGCTCGCCTCTTGTTTTTCCATCATCTTACCATATTTAATATTTAGAAAACTAAATTCCTTATTAGAGCTATAAATTTCAGTTAAAAAGAAAATAATAAATTCTGAATGAAGAGCTTTTTATTATAAAGGAGGACAACTCATGAATCGTTTTGAAGAAAAGGTCGTAATTGTAACGGGTGCTGGCTCGGGATTAGGACAGGCTGCAGCATTACAGCTGGCAAAAGAAGGCGCTAAGCTAGTGCTTGTTGATATTAACCAGGCCGGATTAGATGATACGAAATCAAAGGTACAAGCGGTAGCGCCAAAAGTGGAGACACTTCTAGTTACAGCAAATGTGGCAACGGAAAGCGAAGTAGAGAACTTTGTCAATCAAACGGTGGAACGCTTCGGCAAGATTGATGCCTTCTTTAACAATGCCGGAGTGGAAGGAAAACAAAATTTAACAGAAGACTATGGGACCGATGAGTTCCAAAAAGTTGTCTCAATCAACTTAAATGGCGTATTTTACGGTATGAAGTATGTATTAAAGGTAATGAAGGAACAAGGCTATGGAACAATCGTCAATACGGCGTCTGTCGGCGGTATTCGCGGGGTGGGAAATCAGTCAGGATATGCTGCGAGTAAGCATGGCGTAGTTGGGTTAACAAGAAACTCCGCGGTAGAGTATGGTGAGTTCGGGATTTCTGTAAAAGCAATTGCCCCTGGTGCGATTATGACACCTATGGTCGAAGGATCTTTGCGTCAAATGGGCGGCGATAACTGGGAAGAAGCCGGTAAACAATTTGTCCAGGGCAATCCGATGAAACGCTTTGGTAAGCCAGAAGAAATAGGTTACTTAGTGGCATTTTTATTATCCAATCAAGCTGACTTCATTAATGGTGCTGTTATTCCGATTGATGGCGGACAATCATATAAATATTAATCAAACGACTTATAAGAGCGAAATAAAAAGCGCTTTTATAGGTTTTTTATTTTTCAGGAAGCATCGATCCCGAATCATTCAATCCTTCAAAATACGACTTTCCAGTAAATAGTTTACTTCATATTTTTGAGCCAATCCTTTTAGTAATTGTAATAGTCCAGTAAAATCTGTTTCCTCCAGCAATCGTTCATACTGCATTTTTTCTTCGGCACTTGCACATTTTTTAAAGTATCCCCACATATGCTGGCATGCATTGCGCATACTGCCGTTTGTCGCTGTTTGATTATGTGCATCCGTGATGAGCTGAGCCACCTCGTCATATGATAAATTATCCTTCATTGCTTGTCGGATCGCATTATAGTGGTTCTGGCTATGGAACATGACACGATATTTTTCCTCCCGCCATAACTGCTCGGTCTGCTTTTGGTTCATACAATGCTACCCCCTTCTTATATTGAATAATTTCCTTCTTATTATCATTATATAAGATAAAGAAATGTTTTACATTTGTTAATAAATCACCTCGATATTAGTATGTAAAAAATTGTATAATAGAGTAAGAGCATATTTTTATGAACAGAAACGAAATACATTTGAAATTTACTGAATATACATACAATTTAAAGGGGAGAGGGTTTTTTTATGTTAAATGATCTTGCACCTAATTTTGAACAACAAGAGGATTTATTGAATCCAGAGCAACCAGCTATTGAAGCTGCTGAAACATTATTCGTCAATGAATTTACAGATGGGATACTAAATCCAAATGCACCGATGCTGGGACCGGTAAAGGATGGCGGCACGATTATCGCTAATACAGCACCTGGGTGTTGGGGACCAATGATTACACCGACCATTCGAGGTGGACATGAAGTGACAAGACCTGTGTATGTGGAAGGCGCGGAAGTAGGGGACGCAATCGTTATCCAGATTAAGTCCATTCAAGTGACATCGATTGCTACTTCTTCAGGTACGGATGAAGCACAGCTAGATCGATTTATCGGAGATCCATTTGTGAAGGTGAAATGTCCGGGCTGCGGTAAGTTGCATCCTACAACCGTCGTACAAGGTATTGGGCAGGAGTCGGTAAAATGTGTGACATGTGGTACGGATACGACACCGTTTAAAATCTCGAATGGCTACACGATGACATTTAATTCAAAAGGCGAAATCGGATTGACTGTTGGAAAAGAAGCAGCACGTCGAATCGCCTTGGATGCAAAGAATTTTATGCGAACACCGGAAAAGTCCATTCAAAATCCAATTACGTCGTTTGGACCAAGTGATTTAATTGGTGTGATGGCAAGAATGCGCCCTTTTGTCGGGCAGCTAGGAACAACACCATCCAAGGCAATGCCGGATTCCCATAATGCAGGTGATTTTGGCACGTTCTTAATTGGAGCACCACATGAGTTTACGATGACGGAAGATGAACTTGATATTCACCGTACAGATGGACATATGGATATTAACCGCGTTCGTGAAGGGGCGGTAGTAATCTGTCCGGTAAAGGTACCGGGCGGAGGTGTTTATGTAGGGGATATGCATGCAATGCAAGGTGATGGAGAAATTGCCGGGCATACGACAGATGTAGCAGGGATTGTGCAGCTGCAGGTGAGTGTATTAAAGAAAGTGAATTTGGAAGGGCCAATTATTCTACCTAATGAAGAGGACTTACCGTACACGGCGAAACCGTTTACTAAAGAAGAGAAACGCAAGGCACGCGAACTGGCGGAGGAATTCGGTGTGAAGCAGGTGGAAGATAGTTTCCCATTGTCAATAGTTGGTACAGGACAAAATTTAAATATAGCAACAGACAATGCACTGGAGCGTACAGCGAAACTATTTGAAATGACAGTGGATGAAGTGAGAAACCGTGCGACAATAACAGGCTCAATTGAAATAGGTCGTCATCCCGGTGTCGTAACTGCTACAGTTCAAATGCCGAAATCACTTCTAAAAAAGGCTAGACTCTTTAAAACAATTAAACGCCAGTACGATTAAGGAGCTTAAGTACTGGAAGTTTTTTTCAATTGCTTTTCGGGAAACAGGATTGTAATAGAAAAACAGAAGGGGTGATGCTATGCAACCATTAATTAGGAAAATAGAAGCAGTTGTCATCTCCATTGGAGTTCAGTCAGGTGTGGGGACTATCGAGGCCGTAAGTGAAAAGGACGACAGCAAAAAGGCAATCTTTCAAATTACGTCAAAAACGCCATTAATGACAAAGGACGGCTATCAAATTGGTATTTCAGCCATCCCGGTGAAGGCAAAAATTATTGTGTTCGTTGATTCTAAAAGTCCATCGCCAATGGTCTCGCCCCCACATATTACGCCACTGCTCGTTATTTATGATCAGTATGATAAAAAAGGAGAAGTATGTGTTGGTGCGTTTGATAAAATGCTCTATTGCGAACAGTTGAATCTCAAGCTCCATATTAATGAAGGAACAGAAATAGTGGATTTAACTGGGAAGCGAGTGGATCGAAGCGAATTGACTGAAAAAATGGTATTCGTTTTCTATGACCGTGCAACACGCAGCATGCCAGTACAAGCAAATCCAACGAAACTCATTGTGACACCTTATAGTGAATACTAAATAGTGAAAGGGCATATCGGTTTTTACCCGCAGTCGTATGAGTTTACTACCATTCTGATACGGAGTTGCGTTAATAGATCGGTATGCTTTTCTTATGGGAAAAAATAAATTTCCTTTTCATGTACTTCTAAATTTTGTTATATTTTTGTATAGAGAAAAGACAAGGGAAGGAGGAGGATATTGTTGTTGCTTTCATATGATGAGCAGCTTTTCCAACAAACGAACGGACAAATAGGGGAGAAGCTTGAGCAAGCTTTGGAAGAACCATCTCTGTTTGATGAAAACCTCCCTATTTGGGGCGCTCCCATGTATAGTGACACTTTTTTGTTGAAGCAGGAGCGTGCGGAGAAATTTTGTTTTCAGCTAGTGAAATATTATTGGGATAAATTTGATTTATTTTTTTACGATTCTTTTAGCAAGGCAAATATGAATGTCGATATGGCCAATGAAAAGTTGGGGCAATTTTTTGCACAGCCACAAAACAGAAAACAACTATTCACATTTTTACATACGCAAGGGGAAGTCGAATTTGAACAGTTAATAGAATTTATCTTTGCAAAGGCTATTCGTACACCCCGTCCACAAACAGGGCTTAATAAAATTTATGTTTATAAAGTCAACAATCAATTTTTTGTACAGCCCATCTATTGTGAGCATGAAAAGTTCTGGCAAGTGATTGGCGCCAAAAAAATATATTCAGTATTTTTACAGCTTCCTTTGAAGAAAATCTCGCGCCCTGTGGAATTAATGGCAACTTTTAAAGCACTGCTTGCCGAGCAGTTGACCGTTAATCGGGTGGCGACAATCGTTCATAAGCTCATACAGAAAATCGATTTTGAAAATCCGAAATCCGATGAATTAAAGCAGCTCCATCTATTGAATGTACGCACACATTTTACGAGTGGACGCCGCCATATGTTAAAGCTCCGCAAATGCATCTATGCCCTTCAGCGAAATTGGTCGACCGGGGAATTTGCACTCAATAACAAAGAGTATACGTTGCTTGGTTATATGCTATTTCAAGAGGCCGTATTTAAAAAGGATTACAGGAATATTTTAATGCAGGGGATGTACTTAATTGAGGAAGAACGACTGAATAACCACGCCATCGAGCTTGTCGTCGAATATACGGACGTTTTAAGTAGTATGAATCCTCAGCCGGATGCACTCGTAAAGCATTACCGGAAAAATTATATAGAGCATGTGTTTTATGAACTGATAGATAGCGTAGTAAAAGAGGAGAAATTTGAACAAGGAATTGAGCTTTTGAGAAATTATGAGCTTGCAACTTGTACAGTTATTTTCGAATTGCTGCAATCTGATGACTATGAGGATATTTTACATAAAATTGAGGCAACGATTCAACGTGATATTGCCATTTTAGTAGATGGTTCCATTCATAAAGTTCGTGAATCGCTGGCGACATGGCAAATTGAATATTTGGATTCACGAAGTCCATATAATGCAATTGCTCTAATGACATCCCAACATATTTGCAATTTGTTGAAAATCCTGTTTTATGCAGAGGAAGATAACTTAGTGGAAAAGTTATTGGCTGTATATAAGAAATATTTACTCGTACCTGCTCATTTTTATAATCTGCGTCAGTTTATTGAGCATCGGGTTATGGTAACCCGTTAACGATAAAAAGTAGGATGGAAGAAAGGTGAATCAACGGATTCTTTGGAATCTAGATTCACCTTTTTATTTAAATTAACACACCATTTGCTTTGAGCTTTTCAATTTCTTCTTGAGTATAGCCGTATGTTTTTAAAATTTCCTCAGTATGTGCACCCATTTTTGCCCCAACATATTGGTACGTAGGCTCGACTCCACTAATTTTTAAGGCTGTGCCGATTTGGCGCTGTGTTGAGCCATCTGATTTTTTCACATCTACGAGCATATTGCGGGCTTGGATTTGTGGATGGTTGCATGCTTCATCAAATGTAAGTACGGGTTCTACGCAACCTTCGAAATCTTCATTAAAAATTTCCAGCCATTGATCAAATGTTTTTGTGCAAAAGGCGTCCGTTACTGCCTCTTTAAATCGCTGCTGTGTATAGGATGAGTCATTAAATGTGCTGTCAATAAGCTCCGGAATTTCTAACGCTTCACATAATAGTTTACGGAATTGCGGCTCTAGACTGCCGACTGAAAAATATCGCCCGTCTTTTGTCCGGTAATAATCATAAAATGTGCCGCCATTTAAAATTTCCTCTTCCGGCTGAGGAGGGCGCCCGCTTCCAAGGTATTGAGTGCCGTACAGCGCGTTCATCGCAAACATGGCATCGGTCATAGATACATCAATGAATTTCCCTTCACCGGATTTTTCACGATGCAGTGCCGCAGCTAATATTCCGATGGCAGCATGCATTGTCCCCCCGGCAATATCCGCAATCTGAATCCCCATCGCAACAGGCTTTTTATCCTTTAAACGTGAATGATTCAATACCCCGCCAACTGATAAATAGTTATTATCATGACCTGGGCGTGTTGCGTATGGACCCGTTTGACCGTATCCTGTGATTGCACAGTAAATAAGGCGCGGATTAATCTCACGCAATGTATCATAATCAATGCCTAGACGCTTCATGACACCTGGGCGAAAACCTTCGATAATAATGTCGTAATCCTTCACAAGCTTTTTAACAATTTCAATGCCTTCTTCAGATTTTAGATTTAGTTGCAGTGATTTTTTCGAGCGGTTTAAATGCTGATGAATGTAGGATTCCTTCTCTTCATCATAAGGCGGCATTATACGCATTAAATCCACTCGGCGATTTGATTCAATATGGATGACTTCTGCCCCTAAGTCTGCAAACATCATCGTAGCAAGTGGTCCCGGTAATAGAGAACAAAAATCCAGTATTTTTAATCCATTTAAAATTGTCATGCCCATCCCCCTTAATGATCACACATTGTATTAATACAGGTTAATATAAATTTATTGTATTATAACAGTTAATAAGATAAATTCCTATATTTATCCTTTTTAATATGAAAAATTTTAAAATTTATTCAGGATGTACATAAGAAAACAACTATCTCTTTCAATAGTATTCTATTATTATATTTTAAATACTCAGAAAATTATAGTGCAAAAATAAGCAAATGTAGCAAAATATGCAGAAAAAAGGGTTATTTTGGACAACTATTTCTCAAATGGAAAGATAAAAGGCCGCATTAAAAGTAACATCACTCTTAATACGACCTGTAGATTATAAGGAATAAAAATTGATGGTAAAGTAAGGCAGGCTTTGGGTATTGAATTCGACGCCAACAAATGCGTGGGTAAATTGCTTACGCAAAATGTTTTCCCGGTGAGTCAAGGAGTTCATTAACGCTTCATGTGCGTAAATGGCACTATATTGACCACATGCTAAGTTTTCGCCCCACCAGTCATATGCCATGCCGCCATTTTTCATGCGGGCTCCACCACGTAAGCCTTGCATATCCATATGACCGAAATAGTTGTAAGTGGCCATGCTTAAGCTATGGCTACGGGCAATGGCGTTATATTCCGGTGTATATTGTAAAGGAAGCAACCCTTCCGAAACGCGGGAAGCATTAATTAGTTCCATCATCAAATCTTCAAAGCTGTCTCGTAAATCCGGTGATGGCGCAGCAAAGAAGCCTACTTTGGACATTTCTGTTTCGGCATCTATCGCCATTATGGATCGTACTTGGAAGTTTTTATGCACATCATAAAAGAATGTTATATATTGATGATCAATTAAATAAGTACCGCTTGTTTCAGCATTGTATTTATCATCATAGTACTGTCGGAAGCGTCGATTGTTTTTTATAATATGTGTTATTGGTTCGCCGTATTGTGCTTTTACTGCCTGACGCGAGTCGCCAATGGAAATACCACAGACCGCTTGCCCAATGCGCGTTTCATAGCCGGCTACCGCAATGTTGTTTTTCGTGCCAATTAAATGGAACTGGTTATAGTCTAAAGAGGGGATGCTCCATTTTAAATCATATTCTGATGCAAAAGTTTTGATTGCTGTTGTTTTTGTGACTACCGTAGACTCAGTTGTTAATGGAATAAGAACATCTTGATTCATCGCTTTCCCCTTTGCCGATTTCAATGAATATATCACATAATCTTATATTTATATTTTATTCTACTACTCACGAATACTATATTAGCGCAATTACTATGAAACTTTCATGAAAGGTGATTTGCTTAGTTTTAAAAAAACGGTAAAGTTATTACAGGTAATATGTAAAAATACCTACGTTAGTTTTGGTGAATTCCATATAGCGCCAGTTTATAATTTTTATGTATAAAAATAACAATTAGAATAAAGGTGCATAAGTTTAAAGTATAAATGTATTAAGGAGTAAAATATAACATTATAGTTTATTTTATAGCAATGGAAATTTAAAATTCACTTTTTTATCATTTTAAACTGGGTAATTTGAATTATTTTTTAGTTAGTGCATGTGGAAAACGAATAAAATAATAATAAAAAGAATGAAAATAGACAATTTTATATGGCGTCTTACAGAGACTGTCATTTGTTGATTGTTTGCTAGTGATTAGAACTATTTTTGAGCGGGTAATGTATAAATGGTTGGCTATTTATTATAGAACGGCTTTGCTTTCTGACTTTCATGTCAGAAAGCAAAGCCGTTCCTTTTTGTGTATAAAGAAGTAGCGGATACTTCTTTTAAGTAATATGTGAACGATTTTCCTACTTTAAAAAGAAAAACTATATAAATTTGATACAGTTTTGTGCACTATTGTCCGATATAAAGAGCGTACGTGCTAAAAAGATGTACCATAACTCGACACTTCAAAAAGGGGGGAGTCTCAAACATGGATTCGAAAAAAGGGAAAAAGCTTTCGAAGGCTACAGTCGCAACAGTTTTAGCAGCGAGTGGTGTCATCGTGGCCATGCCGCAGCAGACAAATGCCTATTCATTTAGCGATTTAAATCCATTTGCAGATTATTATGAGCCCATTTTAGATTTAGCTAGCCGTAAAATTGCGACAGGCTATTCAGATGGCACATTTAAACCAAACCAAGCCATTACTCGGGAAGATGCCGCTAAAATGCTGGCACTAACGATTGATGTTAATATAACAAACCCAAAAAATCCAGGTTTCAAAGATGTACAGATGAGCAATCCAAACTACCGCTACATTGCAGCATTGGCAGAGGCAGGGGTTATTAACGGGTATTCCGATAAAACATTTAGGCCGAAAGAACCAATTACACGCGGACAAATGGCGAAAATTTTAACACTTGGTTTCAAATTTGGGGTTTCCTCAAAGCTTAACCACGGATTTAAGGATGTTAACGCAAAAAATGCGAATGCCTACTTCATCCAAACACTTTATGACCTGAATGTAACGAAGGGGAAGACACCTGTTTCATTTGATCCGTTTAATACTGTAACTCGTGCACAAATGGCAACATTTATATGGCGTGCGGAAAAGGCCGATCGAGGCAATCCTGTATATGCAGTTGGCGATATTACTGGCAATCAAATTTACATAAACGGTGTTGCGCATACGATTGCGCCGCATTTACGAAGCATTTTAAATGCAGCGAATAAAAACGTATTGCAAGGTGCCTTTATTGAAGGGAATTTTTCAGGAAATACAGTTCAAAACATTACGAAACTGACGATTAATGCGAGTGGAAATTCTTCTCGATTATTAGCACTTGATGGCGGCTATTCTTCTTTTGCAGGGGAGCTCATCATACATGGCAGTTATGTGCGCTTTAAAAATATAAACTTTACAGGGCGTGTGGAAGTGGCGGAAGCGCCGAGACGTTCGCTAGCTTCATTAAGTAATACGCGTATTGCAAGCGTTGGCAATATCGCATCATTCATCGATTGGGGAAAACCGACTGTTCCAAAAAATGAAGATTTCCTAAACCCGGTGGATAAAGAAACATTACAAGAGAAGCCAGACCCAACAAAGCCACCTCATTTACAGAAGTATACAGACCGTATGTCGAACTTAAAGAAGTATGTGGACTTTGAAAACGTGGATATCCGTCATTTATATGTCACGTCAGATCGTACATTTGTAAAAGCCAATTACGAAATTGACCGTCTGACATTACAAGGAAATGTGGCAAATGTTGAGCTATATGCAAGTCCGAAGGCGATGTACATCGACACAGACTACAATGTATCGGTTTTTGGGGTACATGATATCCAGTATGTATACAAAAACACGTTAAAAAATGTGTCCTTTAAAACAGATAGTACATATGACTATTATTACATCACTTCAAGTAATGGCTTTACGGATATTGGCACACATGCTTATATTACAAACGCCATTATTCCGCCGAACAAAACAGTGAATGATGTTTTTGACGATTATAAAACGGATGACCCGAACATTGGCTATGTAAAGGACGAAAATGGGAAGGCGGTCGATCGTGATCCGGTGGAAAACACGATTATACCGGATGTTACTGGACCCAGGATTACACAGTTGGATGTGGCTGCTGGCGGATCGACAGCGGAAGTGACATTGACAGCTGATGAAGATGGAACTTACTACTATGTTGTAAAACCGGCTAAGGAAAAAGCGCCAACGATTAACGAAATTAAAACAGGCGGCACTAAATACAATGGCAACGGCCCGCTCGTAATGGACGAGCCAGTTAAGTTTACAGTAAGCGGTTTAGAAACAATGACGGATTATGTTATTTATGTCATTGTCATCGATAAAATGGATAACGTATCGGAAAAAGAGGAGCAGGAGTTCTCGACGATTGATAACCGACCACCTACATTCCGCTTAGACAAAGGGGAAACGATGTACGGCGGGAAACGCGTGCAGTTGGTCATTAAAGGAATTACTGAGCCTGGCGAATATTACTACTATATCCGTGAGAAATCACCGGTTACATTGCCTGATCCGACTGTTGATGAAATTATGAAACGTTATACAGGAAAAGGGACGATAGCAAAGCCTGAAGATGTGGTTATTACCGAAACAAAATACGGTGCAACCCCAGCCATTGGCGACATTAAGCCAAATACAGAGTATGAAATTTATGCTATCATGGTGGATAAATCCGGAAATAAAATGCGCAACCCTGCTCCGAAAATTACATTGAAGACGGAAGCGCCTGATACGACATATCCGTATGTACTGGATCCGCCAGAGCTACAATTGGCGGATAAGGAAAAAGGCTATTTCTACATTAACGTAAGTGAAGAACTGGACAAGGCAACTGCTGAAAATCCGGATAATTATTTACTATCCGGTACAGGGATTGTGAATATATCTGGTCATAAGGAAATGAAGCCAGTCGAGGTACAATATTCGAATAAGCGAATTCGTTTAACGATTCCTTCAGTAAGCTCTTTAGTTAACGGGGATACGATTGTTGCGACAATATTAAAAGGTGTCAAAGACTTAGCGGAAAACGAATTTGAAAACAAAGACGTTATTCCTGTAGGGATGTCACCGCGTAACTATGCACATTACAATCACTCGGATGCACTGCTGCCAAAAATTGATATTAAAAATGTTGTAACCGGTACATCTCAATATGAAATTGAAGTAAATACAAATAAAGCGGGTACGTACTACTACATGATTTTACCATCAGATTATGATCAAATAATTGCGGACCGCGGTATTACAAGCCGTCATTTCGTTGATGAATTTTCTACGGATCCGAATGTAGTGAAAGGGAAATTCCAAACGACTACACCAGCGGGTACAACAGATGATTATATTGCGGATGGGCAAAATCCGGCTCAACTGGGTGCTTTTAAATTTAATGTAACAAAGCCAACACCACCAAAGTTGAATCCATTTAAAAATTATAAGATTTTTATGGTGCTAAAAGATCGTTCGGGTCAACTTTCGAAAATTGAAAGCAGACCATTGATCAGCGATTCAAAACCACCGCTTGTTTCCGGATTTGAAGTAGAAAAGGTGGAAGGCAGCGATACAAGAATTCGCGTATCGGCTAATGTTGATGAAAAGGCAAACTTCTTTGCATTACCTGTCCGCAAATACATTAGAAAGCCGGATGGATCCTATGAATTAAACCGTGACTACTTTGATGCTTCCGGTAAATTAAAAGATTTGGCAACGGTACTGAATACGACACCAAATGCACCTGATTTGTTTGATACATTCAAAAGTTTGGGAGCAAGGGATATTGGTCAATCGACTGGTCAAGGATCTTTTAGCTTTACACCAAACAACCTGAATTTAACAGCACATGAGGCGTACGGAATTTATGTAGGTGCGGTTGACTCGATTGGAAACTTTACGGTTTTACAGCGCAGCTCCGAAGCCAGTCTAGAAGCAGACGAGCCAAAAGGTGCACCAATGCAGGAAACGTTTTATACGGATGGGATTAGTCCATTTATAATGTCTAGTAAGGACAATCCATATGCTTCTATAACTACTGAAGCCATAATTTATCGAACACCAGATGCTAAATTTGAAATTACTTTTAATGAAGCTATTTTACGTCAGGATGAAACGAATTTAACAAATTATAATAAGTCGCAAATTAAAATTGCCAATTCATTAAATCTCTCTTCCATACTGAAAATTACAAACTCAGCTGGGGAAGATATAACGGGGGAATTTGCATTTGATGGCTATACGTTAGGTGCTAAAACTACCGATGAATCTAAATTGGTAATTAAACCTAATAACCCAAGCGATGCTGATAAATCAATTACAGTAACTCTAAGAGATAATTTAACGAATGCGTATGATTATAAAGGTAACCGTACATTCGATATTTCTAAACTTGGTAAATATATTTACCCTTCAAATAAAATAAATATTATGTCTAACGCTCTGTTAGGAACGAGAATGGCGGACCCTAACAACTCGAAAGAAATTATTATTACACCACAATTAAGTGCTTCAGATGTTAAAGAGGTATTCTATGTTGTTGTAAATGATGGCGTAACATATGCTCCAACAGAAACAGATATCTTAAATGTTGTGAGATACGGCCGACAGCCTTCAGCAGTCACAATTAATCTATATGGCAAAATAATGATTGGTAGCCCAGCCGACACAAGTAAGCAAATTACTTTAGTTGCTAATGGAGCATCCAATGTTTTCCGTAAAGGTCAAAAAGTATATATGATTACGTTGGATAGATACGGCAACCTTAACTGGGTTATGAATGAAAATATACGAACTCAAAATTACAGTACAGTAGTTGATACGCATTAGTTATATGCATTGAAATCATGTAATTTACGAAAACCTCAAGCTAATCCCACAATGCAATTGCAGAGTGGGATTAGTTTTTTTTAGTGTAAATTACTTTTTAATAAATTTTAATAAAGTTCAATCATTTCGTTATGGATTAATTACAATTTTTGTATTATTCTAGGAGTATAGGTGTTTATAACTAAGGGGGATATTAGGTGAAATGTAATAAATGCGGCTTTCAAAATGAACCGCAAGCAAACTTCTGCTCTTCTTGTGGGAAGCAATTTAACCAAGCAAAGACCCCGACATGGATTTATGCTTTATTAGTAGTGCTGATTATTGCTACTGGTGGAGTAGGTTATGGTGTATGGGAAGTGTATCAAAGAATCTCACAACCGGATTCGAAAAATATTACGGCAGAAGCTACTTCAGATGACGCCTCTATTGAACAAGTTGTAAAAGATATAACAAATAGCATCGATGAAAAACCAGTTGACCGCGTAACACTTATTAGAGATGTACAGCAAAAAGTATTTACGGTGATTACCGATTATGGGCGGGGGTCCGGCTTCCTTTATGCAAAGGGAGGTTATGTCGTTACAAACGCACATGTTGTGGATGGGGAAGTTGATGTATTGGTACGGAATTTCAATGGTCAAGAATTTGAAGCGAAAGTTATTGGTATTTCAGAAAGCTTTGATATTGCATTACTTCATGTACCGGATTATCAAAATGAATCTCCATTACCAATCGAGTCCAAAAAATCACCAACTGGTCTTGAAGTTATTGCTTTTGGTAGCCCACAAGGGTTTGATAATACCGCATCGCCCGGCTTTATTACAGGACATGACCGGGATATGGAAGTGGGTCGCTTTATTTATAAAGAAATTTACCAGGTTGATGCACAAATCGATAAAGGGAGTAGTGGGGGAGCGTTAGTAGATGCCACAACTGGTAAGGTAATTGGCATTAATTCTTTACTTTATACCTCTGAAACTAGTACAAATTTTGGGTTTTCAATTCCGCTCTATAGCATGACTAAGTATTTTGATGAATGGATTCAAGCACCTATGTCCCGTGATAGAGTACTGGCAGTTGCAGGTATTTATGAGTCTTATGATCTGTACGAGGAAAATTACGATGAGCCTTCTGAGAACGAAATTGATTCCGTTTTAGCAGGTCAATTTGTCCAATCATTCCGAATGTATTATGAACAAGCGCTTAACGAGAGCAATTTTTCCTGGATTGCGGATATGATTATTGATAGTGCCTATATAGAACTGGAAGAATATATTGCCGACATTTCATATGAGGGACATACTTTTGATTTTTTAACAAATGATATTTTGGATGTTATATATGAAAATGGTGAATATGCCGTCAATATGAATGAGACATTTGATTTTTATAGTGCATCGGGAGACTACGAACATTTCGATCGTTACAAAACGTATACAGTTGTGATCGATCAAAACGGTGCATTTAAAATTTCACAAATTAAAATTCATTAAAGTATTTAAACTGGAATCCTATTCTCTAAATAAAGAAACAAAGAAGCCCTTTACTTGTATTTGAAGTGAAGGGCAATTTTGTTGTACTGGATCCTATTTACGCGCATTAATCTAATTTTGTTAATAGTTCTATGTTCTTTATAAAAATAAAAAAGCTATTAATATTCTAATATATTTTTCTAGGGGATTAAATTGAGCCTTCCATTTTTCAAAATCATCCCTTGTTGATCGTATCAAATTTGATTTGTCAGACCGTCACAACTCGTCCGATCAAAAAGATTTAATAAATTTTAAGTAAATTAAAATATATATTGTCGTGTTAAAACACGACGGTATGTATTTTTTTATTTTAAGAAAATTTTAAAATATGTCCCTTTTTTTATTTAAATCTGACATATATAGAGCAACAGATTATAGCAGAGGGAGGTTTGAAAAATGAGCTTATTATTAGAGCATCAATATTTCTTTGTATCCAAAAAATTAGGGACCGTGATTGGGGCTGATCAAGCATTACTGTTGCAGCAACTCCATTATCGTTTGGAAAACCAAGGTGTAATGAAAGAGGGGCAGAAATGGTATCGCCAAACTTATAAAAATTGGTCAAAGCAACTCGGCATGTGGAGTGCTCCAAAAGTGAAAAGCTTGTTAATCAAATTGGAAAAAAATAAAATCGTTATCTCGACCGACAAGTTTAACCGTTTTTATGTCGATCGCTCGAAATGGTACCGGATTGATTATGAAAGAGTAAATCAGATGCTTCATACGCAGTTTCCCGAAAAAAATGAGTATGTACGTATAAATAAAGATACTGCTTTTAATTGATTGACATGGAGCTAACTCCATCTTTTAAAGTGAACGTATGAAAAGAATGGAGTGATATAAATGGCAGTTGTGACAATGTTGATTGGGTTATATGCATTTTTAACGGGTATTGCAGGGATTAAACAATGCAGGACAGAAGGATTTCAAGTTAGAAGCTTCATGTTTGTCCTTGTATCAATAGGTATCATTGTAAGTCTATTCATCCCAAATAAAGAGTGGCAGTTTTTATTGCTTCTTGTTGCCTTTATCTTGTTGCATCTATTGGCGATTGCCCAGGGGATCGCAACAAATGGCCGTATTAATTATAGACATCATATCATTCGATTCATTTTCCATTGTATAATTATTCTAATGGTTTAAAAATTTATAAAATAGTGGGTGATATTGATGAAAATAGGCGAATTCGCAGAGTGTACTGGCATAAGTAAAGATACGATTCGATACTATGAAAAAATAGGTTTATTACAGCCAGAAGTAAAAAACAAACATCGTGAGTATCAAAATCATGACATCATTTTAGTTGAAACCATTATTAAACTTAAACAAACCGGATTTTCATTACAGGAAATTAAAATGCTTATTGAATGGTCGAACAATACAGATCAAAACAAAGAATTAACACAAGAGGAAGTTCAAAATGTTCTCCAAATAAAAGAACTATTTCAAAACAAATACGAACAGAAGGTACGAAGGGAAAATAACATTAAACAAATAAAGCAGGTATTACGAAAGGTAGATTATAAAATTGAACAACTACTAGAAAGAAATGAAGGTTAGAGATATTGAACTTTTTATTTTTACAATAAATAAATGAATAAAAAACTCAACAACAAAACAACATGTACACCCCCTCTAATCTAAGTAGCTATATGCTAATTTTTCTCTTTAATAAATTTAAGTTCAATAACAATTTGCTGAACGATGAACCCGATTATGAAAATAAATGTCCAATCGGGATGTACATTAATTCTTTTTTCGTATGACGAATTGACGAAAATATTAATAAGAACAAGAAACATCATTATAAGAAAAAGTATTCTTATATAATTTTGGGTGAACTTTATTGATAGCGGAATTAATGAGCAATGGCACGTAGTTTATTTTAAAAATTTTGCTAGTAAAAATAGCTACCAATCTATCAATCACCAATAAAGTAATCAGGAAAATATAAATACTCAAATCTTACCCCCTTTAAAATTTCTTAACATTATTATACAATATATTCCAATTCCGAAAAGCAGAGTTAGCTAAATTAATAAATGACACGTGTCATCTGGATTTATTGACGCCTGTCGATATTTTCGTAAGTATCCTCCAATGTACGATAAAGGTAAGGAATTGGAGGGGGATTAAGATGAAACGTATCGCTTTAATCGATATTTTAAGAGGAATCGCTATTTTAGGGACACTTGGAACGAATATTTGGATTTTTGCTCATTTAGGGGATCTCAAGTATATAACGACGACGGATTTTAGCAGTTGGTCGAATATGAATGATATTTTACGCATGCTTGTACTGTTTGTATTTAACGGTAAGCTGCTCGGCATGTTAACGATTATGTTCGGAGTAGGAATGGCGATAAAATACGAGCAGTCCATCCGACGTAATAAGCCGTGGATTGGGGTGTATAAGTGGGTCATCGTATTTTTAATGGTGGAAGGCCTTCTGCACTATGTATTTGTAATGGAGTATGATGTGCTCATGAGCTATGCCGTCACTGCAGCAATTATCGCTGTCATTCTAAAGCGCGGAGAACGGGCGATGACACGGGCGTTATGGGTTGCTGGAGCAATACATTTAGGGATGATTGCGCTCATTTTCACTTCCATGTTGCTAGGGCCAGCGTTTTCTATGGCAAGCTCTCCGGAACTGATTGCGATTTATGCAGAAGGAACATGGCTGGAGCAGGTACAGAATCGTCTGGCGAATTTTATGTTCTTTAGAACAGAGGCAATTTTTATTATCCCTTTAAATATCTGTTTATTTATTATCGGTATAAAGCTTATGCGAAGCGGTGCTTTCTCCTTTACAGAGCGCGGCATTGCTATTCAGCGGAAATTGCTCACTTGGGGTCTAGGTCTTGGTTTGCCTTTGAATGTATTGACGTTTGTACCAGGCGGTCTCTTTGATTTTCCTGTCCGATATATATTTGCTCCTGTGCTAGCATTAGGTTATATAGGACTGATTGCCTTTATTGTTCGGAAGTGCAGTACCTGGGGGATGTGGAAGTGGCTTGAGAAAACGGGGCGTATGTCTTTAAGCTGTTACATTTTGCAAAACCTTACTGCCACAGCTATTTTCTATGGCTGGGGTTTAGGTCTTGGTGGTAATGTAAATAGCGTGGAAATTATAGGTATTTTTTGTATGATAGTAATAGGACAAATTATATTGGCAAATATTTGGTTAGCTAAATTTCCGTATGGACCAATCGAATGGCTAAGGAAAGGAATGCTGCAGAGGCTGGAAAGATAGGGGGGCGACATACTGGAATGGTATCCTAAAAGTCAGGCAAGATATTATTTAATCATTGATGTACTGACGGTACTGCTGTTCAGTTATGCTGTTGCCGTCTCGGAGCAGATACCGTCACTTGTTTTTAAGATTTTATTTATAGCCTTTTATTTAGGTGCCTATTATATAGCACTGTGGCATCAGGATGGTCTATTGCTTCCTGCTACAGTGCTTGGTTTTGTCATTACGGCATATTTAGCTTATATAAGTGGACCTCAGTGGATCTTCTTTCAGTTTGCCTTTGCAGACTTTGTTGGGCGAGCTGTCAATCGGGGTATTTTATGGATTGCAACGTGTATAAATTTTCTCCTACTTGCTAGTCTTGTATGGCGCTATCAGGATGTGCTGTTTTCAAACGCACAGTCCATTGTACTGGCAGCTATGGTTTGTATTTTGCTGTTGCCGTGGTTACGGTACTATATTGAGAAATCCAAGTTGCTTCAACGTGAGGTTGATGAAGCAGCAGTACATATTGCAATGCAGCAGGAACGTCAGCGAATCGCCCGTGATCTGCATGACACTTTAGGACATACGTTAACGATCATAAAGGTGAAAACAGAGCTCGTTTCCAGGCTAGTACCACATGATGATCAACGGAGCCATAAAGAGCTCGATGATATTATACTGACAGTCCGCACAGCCCATAAGCAAGTGCGTGAAATTATATCGGAAATGAACTTTTTATCGTTGGATATTGAGCTGAAACATTGTGAGGAGTTGCTTAAGAATGCTGAGATCCGTGCACAGATTGAGCATCAGCTTAAAAACACTCTGCTATCCAGTGTGCAGGAAACGATGCTTGCCTATAGTATTCGGGAGGCGGTAACAAATGTTGTGAAGCACAGTCACGCATCTATGTGTAAAATACACCTTTATCAAACAGAGGACCGAGTGGAAGTAGCTATTGTTGATAACGGAGTAGGTTTATCCGATAAGCGGCATGGCAATGGACTATTTACAATGAAGGAACGGATGAGGTCATTAAAGGGAAATGCAGAAGTGACGTATGACACGGAGGGGACGAAGGTGTTTCTGACAATTCCACTGTACTCAATACAGGAGGGGGAAAAATGATTAGAATTTGCATCGCCGAGGATCAGCAACTGCTAAGGGGAGCTTTAATATCGATTATGGAGCTTGAGGAGGATTTACAAATTGTAGGTGAGGCAGCAGATGGCAAAGAAGCATGGGCTTTAATAGAAAAGGAAATGCCGGATGTATGCATTTTGGATATTGAAATGCCGCATTTATCCGGATTGGAGGTAGCTGCGAACATTCGCCGTCATAATTATCCTTGCAAAATTATGATTATGACAACTTTTGCAAGGTCCGGTTATTTGCAGGAGGCAATGGATCTTCATATAGATGCATATGTCCTGAAAGATGAGCCGATCCAATATGTAATGGGTGCTGTACGTAAAATAATGCAAGGTGAGAGGGTAATCAGTCAGGATCTTGCTGCTGCTTTATTTATGAATGAAAAAAATCCTCTAAACGAACGGGAAATTAATGTGCTAAAGCTCGTGAAGGATGGTTATACGACGAATGAAATTAGTAAGCAGTTATTCCTGACTAAAGGCACAATCCGCAACTACCTATCTTTATCCATTCAGAAGCTCGAAGTTGAAACAAGGCAGCAGGCTGTACAAAAAGCGGTGGAAAAGGGCTGGATTTAGTCGGAGATGAGAACGTAAGCGACTTTCCCCAAAAAGACAGTTCAGTTAGAGAGCTACATCATTAAAAGAAATTCGCATGTGGTATGGTGAATTTTATAATAAATAGAGACAGATTTACATATATTTTTCTAAAGTAATGACTTTAAAAGAATATTTTATGCCAAAACTAAGTAAAGTCATTAAATGGCTTTACTTTTTTTAGTGATTGTAATTGGAAAATTACTCATTATTTATATAATGAATTGTAAAAATAATAAAGTTATTGAATAATATTAATATGATTGTACTCTAAGCTGCGCATAGACAAGAGTTGGAGAAATTTGTGAAGTCAAACATATTCGTATAAGAAAATAAAAGTGTGAATAAGAAACCTCATAATGATATTACTAAAATTTTCATAATCACATATTTAGATAATCAAGTAATTACAAAATGATTATAAGGAGGAAATCACATTATGAGCTATAACTTTGTACTTTCAGCAATTCTAGTTCTTTTCAGCTTTTGTTTCATAGTGTTGCTCTACTATTCTTGGCAAAATAGAGACACCCCAATTTCGATTAGTTATGGCTTAGGTGTGTTAGCCGCTTCTTTTTATACATTTGGATATGCTTTTCAACTCGTAAGTACGACAGTGGAACAAATGCTTTTTTGGATACATGTTCAGTATATAGGTATTCCTTTTGGGCCGTTTATTTGGATAATTATGATATTACAGTTCACAGGTAATCAGAGGATTTTAACAAAGAGGAACATTGCTTTATTATCAATTGGTCCACTTTCCACATTAGTTACCCACTTTACAAATGAGGGGCATCAATTATTTTATAGAAGCATGACTTTAGATTATTCCCAAGGGTTCCCACTTATCTTTTTGGATAGAGGTCCGCTTTTTTACTTACATATTGGTTACGCTTATAGTTACTATTTAATTGGTCTATGTCTATTAGTCCATATGTTCCTTAAGTCAAATAAGGAGAGGAAAAAACAGGTCGCGCTAATGATGATTGGTTCTTCATTTGTATTTGGTTTTCCATTCATTCATTCAATAGGTGTAATAAAAATACCAATCGATATATCTCCTTTTGGACTTGTTTTTTCGGCTGTATTTTATTTATGGGGAATATACCAATTTAATATGCTTAAATTATCTCCTTTAGCGATGAAAAAAGTTTTTGAATCTATAAATGATGCTGTAATTATTTTCGATATAGATAATACTTTAAAAAGCTATAATAAATCCTCCAATATATTGTTTGAACAGTTACCCGATAAAAAGTTAATTGGTAGCTTTGCATCACAAGTTCTATCTCATTTCCCGCCTCTATTGACATTTATTGAACAAAGCCCGGAAATAGACAAACTAACAACCCAATCAATGCAATTAGGAGAAAAATTTTATAATGTTCATTTTTCTTATATCAATGGAAGTAATAATAAACCAGTGGGCAAAATGCTAATATTACATGATATTACAGAATCGATAAAGTACGAAGAAAGTTTACTTCAGCAATCCAAACAATTTGAATATTTAGCTCATCACGACGTACTAACAGGTATATATAATCGTACTTATTTCGAGGAAGAAGTAAAACGAAAATTGGCGCAGTCCGGAAAAAAAGACGGCGCATTAATGATATGTGATTTAAACTTTTTTAAAGAAATCAATGATAAATATGGTCATCTAACAGGAGATAATGTGTTGATTTTTACGGCGAACTGCTGGCATGAGAATTTACCAAAGCCACATATACTAGCACGTTTAGGTGGCGATGAATTTGTCATGTTTTTTGAACAAATCGGGTCGAAGGATAAGTTTTTAAAGCAAATAGAAAAGGCCCGTGATGTATTCCGAGTTAATCTGTATAAGCAGGACAACATCGAAATCGAAGTTGTACCAAGTATTGGCATTGCTTTTGTTGAAGAAGAGGGTACTAATTATGAGCATCTCTATCATACTTGCGATGTGCGTATGTATGAGGATAAAAGATATATAAAAGAACAGACTCAATCGTACAATAAATTCGGCCCTGTTCAATCGATTGCCTACGAAGAAAGTTCCAATAGTGAATAATAAAAATTGAAATTATATTATATAGCTAGAAAAAATAGGCCGCGTTTCTTTAAAAGGAAACGGCCTATTTTATTTAGTTATGCTTCAAGTTTTAATACTATTTTCGTGAAATCTTTAAAATCGTCAATGAAACATAGTACCTTTTGAAAAAGATCCAAATAAAATAATGAAATCCGATTTATACGTAGCTTAATTGTTTCAACCAATTGTTGCTGTATTTTTTGGCGGAAAAACCTCACTTATACTTATTACGGAGAACCGTATTATAAGTGAGTGCGTTTTAATTATTGATGGAAGCTAGTAGCCTTCACTCAAAAGTTCTACCATCATGTATAAACTCATAAAACTGTAAAAATTCATTTTCTGACACTTGGCGACCTAATGTCGTTTTTGTTACGAATGCTTGCTCCTCAACAATAAGAGATCTATCCTCATAAAATGTGAAATTAATGGCAAAAGTAGTTTCGTTATTGTAAAAGCGAACTTTTAGTATCTCATCGTCACGAAAAACGGACTCATTAAATTCGATATCTTGTCCTCGTGTGACGTTAATCTTTGCTAATTGTTTATAAATCTCATTCAGTTGTCCTCTATCGGATGTCCTGTACATACTATCCTGTTGATAGTCCATAACGACCAGCTCCGTCATTTCACTAAGCTCCAGAAAAGAATTTTTTAAATCTCGAGCTAATGGTTTTGGCCCTTGCGTCAAGTAAAAACTGATTGCGATGATAATCAGTAAAACTAAAATACCCCATTTTCTTTTTTTCATTTTCTTTATTCCTTACTTTAATATTTTTCCTGCCAACAATGAGGCAAGCGTTTCTTTTAACTCTCGTACTATAAGTGTATTGTATAATTGGTAATATAATTTTAACAGATAAAAGAATTTATGTAATATTTATCAATATATATTTAAAGGAAATGATAAAAAAGGGCAAAAAAACGCTTCAAGCATTTCCAGCTTGAAGCTATGTTTATTTATATAATTAATTTACGCACAATTCCCATTATTTATTGGGAGCGAAGTAATAATGAAAGAGCACAAATAATTCTTAACGTTAAGATGAACAGAAGGAAAAATGAAGCAGTGCACTGTTAAATTTACGAGTATGAGTTAATGTTCAATAGATTTAAGTCATATAAATTAGGAGGTTTTTAATGGTATCTATACGCCGTATTGATCAAAAAAATTACCCAACGGGAAAACAAGTATCTTATCATTATACATCTGAAAAGTATTATAAAGTTCAAACGGATGCTAACTCTATGGGATGGAACTTTTCTCTGACGGAAGAAGTATTTGAAATTCCATTTGAAAAAAATCTTGAAGAGGAGATTTTTGATTCACATAAAGAAGGTTCAGAGGTTTATGTATCAGAGCATAATGGTGAAGAAACGGGAATTATAGTAATCCAGCACATGGAGTGGAATAATACATTATTAATTCATGACTTATATATTGATAACCGGTTTAAAAGAAAAGGTATAGGCAGTGCCTTAGTAGCCATTGCCCAAAAACGTGCTCGTGAAATGGGTGTCAGAATGATTGTGTTAGAAACACAAACTTCTAATTATCCAGCCATTCAGTTTTATTTGAAGGAAGGTTTTCAAATGATTGGATTAAATTTAAATTCCTATTCAAATGAGGATGTTAAAAATAACGAAGTGCGTCTTGAAATGGGCTATATTATATAAGCGCCAAGAGAAAGTGCACAATGCAATGCTTGAAATTATGCAGAAATTTACTTGATATAGAAGGGAAATAAGTTGTTCGAAGTGAAGGTGGCGACTCCCAGGGGACAAGCAAAATTTATTTTGCGACGAGTAACCGCAGGAGCAATTATTTATGTGACGAGTAACCGCAGGAGCACGTGGGAGAGACGTAAGGAACAAAAGCTAAAAACGCCACGTCCTATGGCAACGCTTTTGTGACCAACATCCTGTTGGCCTCGTGCCCCCAGGAAAGCGTCCGCCGTAACGGAGAACAACGGCTACGAAGTATACACAATAATAAAGCCGTTCAAATTTACTAATCGTAAAATTTGAACGGTGTTTGATTTTGAAGCGGGTTTTGTCCCAGCCCCATATATTTTTATCGGTGGTGTTTCTACTTCATTAAGCCTGTTGATATTCCTCTTTTAATATAGAATAATACACACTGTCCACTAGTGTTCCGCGGATCATATGATTTTTTCTCATTGTACCTTCATGGGCCATACCTAAACGACTCATCAATTTTGAAGATGCTGCATTTCTAGTATCGGATTCCGAAAATACCCGTTCTAAGCCTAGCGTATTGAAAGCTAAATTAAGTATTAAGTTTCCGGCTTCATTCATATAGCCTTTTCCCCAGAAGTTTCTGTTCATTGTAAAGCCGAGTTCACCACTTTTGTTCCATTCGTGCACGCGGAACTCGATTGCCCCGATCATTTTATTGCTTTCCTTTAACACGAGTGCATACTTGCCAAGAGGTTCTTTCAAAAAATAATTTTCGATCATTTTCTTCGTTTGAGTCAGCTCTTTATGGGGTTCGAATAGGAATTTAACTGTTTCCTCATCCGCCATATATTCATACATATCTTCGGCATCCTCAAGAGAAATCGGACGTAAAAAGAGACGTTCGCTTTCCAATTCGCTGTGTTCTTCTAGTAAGTGATTAATATTTTTCATAGTGTTTTCTCCAATTATTATGTCTTTAATTCGAGAGTGTTTTAGGCTTACTTATCATAACATAATATACATTTATTAACTATATGTTCTCTGACCAAATAAAAATAGCATCATTCGATTATAATCCGAATGATGCTATTTAAAATTAGATATTTGTTTGTTCAACGTTCGAAGCCGTCGTTTTATATTCTCTTCTTACATTCGTCTTTCTTGTTAAAGAGAAGACTGCACATGCTAGGGCTATAAGAACAAGGGCACCACCATACCAGGCAGCATGAGAGATCGTACTTGTTTGATTTAAAACAATTCCCCCAAATCCTGAACCCATTGAAATACCGATTTGTAATGCTGAATTGTTAAAGCTTTGCTGAATATCCGAAGTAGCTGGATCTGTTTGAATCAGGTAGCTTTGCTGAGGTGGAGATAGACTCCAACTTAATGCACCCCAAATCATCATGACCGGTATAAATACAATAAGTGAAAAGGTCGTGAATGGTAGCAAGAACAGCACGACAGCAAACGAAATGATGACAATAATAATACTTTTAGGAGCACCAATCTTATCTGAAAGTGCGCCTCCAAATGCGCCACCACTCACTGCGGCAATCCCGAATAATAGATAACAAAGACTGATCCAGCTTGAATTCAGGTTAAGCTCCGTTTCCAGAAATGGAGTGAAATATGCATATATTGTATAATGTCCTGCCAGCATAAACATCGTGGCAAGATGGGCTGTACCAATTTTTGAACTGGCAACGGCCTTTAATTGTTGTGAAAGTGGAACGGCCATTTCACCAGGAATGCGCTCTAAATAAATAGAAATCAGGATAAAAGAGCCTACCGATAATATGGCAATCCCTAGGAAAATAACACGCCAACCGAAATAATCGGAAATTAAAATTCCAAGTGGTACACCTAATACAAGCGAAGAACTAATACCCATATAAATAAGACCTAGCGCCTTTGCTCGATGTGTCGGAGCTACAACTTTTGCAGCGATTATTAAAGAGAGCACAGTAATCAGTGATGTACTCATGGCACTTAAAACACGGGCAATCATCATAAAGGTATAATCCGTACTGAAATAAGTCATGATATTACTGATGAAAAATATAAACAACGAAATAAGGTATAACTTTTTCCGTTCGACCTTACTCGTTAAAACTAATAGCACTGGACCGGCAATCGCATAAATAAGAGCGAATACCGTAATTAGCTGCCCGGCACTGCTTATTGAAATATTCAAATCCGTTGCAATAATTGGAAGAATACCGCCAACGATTAATTCAACCAAACCTACAGCAACAGTTGATAATGCGAGTATAATAACTTTGAAATTCATAATCTGCTATACATCCTTTCTGATGAAAAATTTAGAAAATAAAAAAATCCTGATTACAAAAAATGAGATTAATCATTTTCTGTAATCAGGATTTTAAGGTTCCTGGTAGAGACCCTCAAGCCGTATCCTTGAGGTTATACAGTACTATATTACTATATTGTTGTGTAATAAAACGAGCACTTGAATAGTTTACTAGCTTTCATTTGATTTATCAAGTTTTAACTTTGAAATTGATTTCACTTCACTATTAGTAAAGCTATTTTCCTCATAATGACACGGTAGAGGAAGCCGCCAATTATAGTGAATGGCTGACAAACGTATGGTAACTACAATAACAACGATGAGTGTAAGTGCTAGAGGTGAGCTCCAGCCTAGCCAAATAGAGAGGGCACATAGAATCGTTAATATTGCGTGAATTTCTTCCTTCAATGCAAGTGGTTTTCGACCAGCGATCACATCCCGCATGACTCCGCCGCCGACACCAGTAAATAGGGCAGCCAAAATCATCACGCCTAAATTATTGGAATAAACTTCACTCGCCAGCATGGCACCTTGAAGTGCGAAGGAAGCAAGCCCAATTGAATCAAAAAACATTCCCCACCTTCTCCAATGATCAATCCATTTTAGCGGAATTAATACGATGATCATTAATGTTATGAACACTGTTAAAATAGTGGATTGCTCCCACAGTTCAGTAGCAGGAATCCCTATAATTACATTGCGGATTAGCCCTCCTCCAAACGCTGTAATAAAACCTAAAGCAAATACACCTATAAATGAAAATCTCGCTTCAAGCGCGACAAATGCTCCCGTTGCTGCGTATGAAATAATCCCGATAAAATGAAGAACAATCCATGACATCTTTATATAACCTCCTTTAAAATACAAAAAACTCCACCACAAGACGTCTTTTAAAAAGACCTTGTAGTGGAGTAATAAATTAGCAGTGCCTACTAATGAATCAATCCATTTTATAAAATGCAAATAGCGTTCCAACAAAACAATTATTGGAACTCCATTTATTTCTTTTATTATACTATTTTGTTTTAAAAGAACAAGATAGAGAGAGAAGAGTTTATTTTTTTAAAAGTTATATTGTATAGTTTGAATAAACTAGGGGGTTGTACAAATGGGGAAGAAGGAAACCGTTTTTAATGAAATCGTACGAAAAGTACGTAAAGAGCTATATGGAAAAGGACCGGATAGAATTTATACGCATTTCGTGGAGAATATGGCTGTCACGACGATGTACGGCATTTTGACACCTACTGAAAAATTTATTATTCAATCAGAAGAAGGAAAAAAGGTTATTCACAATGCGAGAACCCAAATGATCCAGGAAATTTATAAGCAACAGGTTCCCGAAGGATTGGAGGAGCTCGTCGGATCAAAGCTGCTTCATTTGTTTTCGGATATAAAGGTTGAAGAGGATATGGCTGTATCGGTTTTTATATTTGAAAAGCCAATCGTGTAGGGGAATAGGTACCATATGTTCAATTATTTCTTTACAATGGACTTTATTTCTAATAGAATGAGGAAAGATTAAAATACCTGAGTTGTTCAGGAGAGGTTCATAGCTGATACCCTCTATAAAAAACTATGGATACATGCATATTATGCCATGTCCATATCGGACGTGGCTTTTTTTTATTGCATCCGGTGGTTTTTTATTGATGATACGCTTACCCCCTCCTTTGGATACTTTGGTATGAATGAAGGAGGGGTTTTTCATGTCTAGTAGACACGAAAAAGATGGTTTAGAGGATTTAACGTTATTAGGAAATCAAAATGTAAAATATGCTTTTGAGTATGCACCAGAAGTGTTGGAGTCTGTTAATAATATGCATGTTGGCCGCGATTATTTTGTGAAATTCAATTGTCCGGAGTTTACGAGTCTTTGTCCCATTACACAGCAGCCGGACTTTGCGACGATGTATATTTCGTATATTCCGGATCAAAAAATCGTGGAGAGTAAATCATTAAAATTATATTTATTTAGTTTCCGTAATCATGGCGATTTCCATGAAGACTGCGTGAATATTATTATGAACGATTTAATCAAGCTGTTAGACCCACGCTACATAGAAGTATGGGGTAAATTTACGCCGCGTGGAGGCATTTCAATTGATCCTTGGTGCAATTACGGTCGTCCGGGCACGAAATATGAGGAAATTGCCAACTACCGTTTAATGAACCATGATTTATATCCAGAAAAAATCGACAACCGTTAAAAATTAAATAGACCTTGCAGGTGAAAGAGGTTATTAGCGACCCTCTATAAAAAACTAAGATTAAACAGCACATAATCTTAGTGCTGTTTTTTCGTTTAAAAGGAGCAAAAAGATGAAGGATGGAAAAGCACTCGTCGTATTTAGCGGCGGACAGGATAGTACAACATGTCTGTTTTGGGCATTGAAAAATTTCAAAGCAGTGGAAGTAGTAACATTTGATTACGGACAACGGCATGCATTGGAAATTGAATGCGCTAAAAAGATTGCCGAAGAACAAAATGTACGACACCATATTTTAAATATGGAGTTACTGAATCAGCTCGCACCAAATGCCTTAACACGTGATGATATTCCAGTGGAAGAAGGGGAAGAGGGCGGATTGCCATCAACCTTTGTACCGGGGCGCAACCTATTGTTTTTATCATTTGCCGGTGTGTTGGCAAGCCAAATTGGCGCGAAGCATATTGTCACAGGTGTATGCGAAACGGATTTCAGCGGTTATCCGGACTGTCGCGATATCTTTATAAAATCGTTGAATGTGACACTGAATTTATCAATGGATAGCTCCTTTGTAATTCATACACCGCTTATGTGGATTGATAAAGCTGAAACATGGGCATTAGCCGATGAGCTTGGCGCATTTGAGTATGTAAGAGAGAAAACACTGACATGTTATAACGGCATTATCGCGGATGGATGCGGGGATTGCCCAGCATGTAAGCTGCGATTACAAGGGATGGAAACGTATTTACACTCGAAGGAAACAGGAGAAGTAGTATGATTAGAATTTTATTTTATTTAGTATCTATTGTGACCGCTAACGTTGTAACAGCACGTTTTGCACCGCTTGAATTGGGAATGTTTATTATACCGATGGGTTCATTTTTAATTGGTGCGACATTTATTTTCCGGGATTTAGTGCAAAATAAATTTGGTCGTAAAAAAACATATGGGTTCATCTTACTGGCCTTAGTTTTATCTGCAACTGTATCGTTCTCATTAGGAGATACGTTAATTATTGTAGCTGCATCTGCACTATCTTTTTTAGTTGCTGAAACGGCCGATACAGAAATTTACACACGTTTAAAATTACCGATGGCGTGGCGTGTGTTCTATAGTGGAATTGTTGGAGGATTTTTGGATTCCATCGTGTTCGTTGTTGTTGGGCTAAGTCCTTTAGGAGCAGGTTTTATACCTTGGGCAGCCGTTCCAGCAGCAATTGTGGGGCAAATAATTGTAAAAACAGTAATGCAAATGGTAGGCGCTATGATTTTAAGTCAAGGGCTTGCTTATAACGATCGACGTCTAGCGAAAGCAGCTATAACAACAGTAAGTAAAGGTTAAGATTTTAACAAATGCCATTCCCAATGAATAGTGGGTGGCTTTTTACGGGTTTCACTAAAAAATAAGCGGAGAATTTACCGTTATTTGCATGCTGACCTTAGTTTTAAGAAGAAATAAGGGTAGTTTTTTCCGTTATTCAGAGAAAAATTAACTTTTTTCGTGTTTTGGAGCGCAGTAAGCGGAATTTCTTCCTTTATTTTTGCAGTTTTTAGGATTTAAATGATAATAAGGGAAATTTATTCCCTTAATTCAATATGAATACAGAAAACAAGGCTGCATTAAAAGTCAATTTGACTTCCAACACAGCCTTCTTCCTATAAGCTTCTTTTATACTAGTGGACCTTTTGTATCCTCGTCCACAATGACTAAAATCTTACCAGCTTTAAATTCCTCGTCATAACGTTCTGCTTCCTCTGCGGAAATACCCATTCCTACAAAGGCACCTGCCAATCCGCCAATACTACCGCCAGCAGCTAATCCTGTCAGCCCTGTAGCGATTGGTCCAGCAGCTACAATAGGACCTACTCCTGGAATAGCCAGAGCTCCAAGTCCTAAAAGGATACCACCAATGCCACCTAAAGCGCCGCCAGCAGCTAGACCTGCAGCGGCACCGCCTGCAACATCAGCACCTGTTTCAGTGGAAACATGATCTATATCAGTTTTGCTTTTACTAATAATTGAAATATCCTCCGAGCGGTAACCTTGTCGTTTCAAATCCTCGATTGCGGCGATTGCCTCTTGTTCTGTATCATAATATCCAACAGTATGCTTTGCCATGTCTTTCATCCCCCTCGGCTGTATATATTCAATAATAATTAATTATAAAATTGGGCCTCGTAAATCTTCGTCTACAATAACTAAAATTTTGCCGGATTCTACATAACCGCTATAACGGTTTGCTTCATCTTCTGGAATCCCCATACCAATAAGAGCTCCAGCTAAACCACCGACACCTGCACCAGCAGCTGCTCCTGTTAAACCGGCTACAATCGGACCTGCTGCCACGATTGGTCCAATTCCTGGTATTGCTAATGCACCTAGTCCGGCAAGTACGCCGCCAACACCGCCTACTACTCCGCCGGCAGCTGCTCCTGTAGCAGCTCCTTCTGCAACAGCACCCGTTTCATCTGAAATTGTATCTACATCTGAGCTATTTTTACTTACAACTGAAATATCTTCTGAACGATAGCCTTGACGTTTTAAATCTTCAATTTTCATGATTGCCTCTTCTTCAGTATCATAATAACCTACAATATGTTTTGCCATTTTTATCATCCTCTCAATAGTTTCTTGCACAGTGTAAAAATACCCCTGTGGAAAATTAATAAACATTATGCAATACGTTTTGATAGAATTTCATGTCGTTAGCGCTTAGAAAAAATTAGTGATGGGAGGGGGATTAACCAGCTAATTTAAAGGATTTCAAATGGAAGGGAGATGAATTAATTTCCATTAGTTCAATATAAAAAACCTCCCTAATTTACTAGTTGATTAGGGAGAAAAAAGTTTGGTTGAACTGCACAATTTTACCGTTTAATGTTAATGGTGATTTCCTCAAGTTCTACGGTTTTCTTAGGAGCATTACTGCTGTGATCACGGTATAGCACACCGTTTTCAAGTACTTTATCTGCTGCCAGTAACTCGAAGTATGGGTTAAATGTCAAAGTTTTTGCATCAGAATGAAGCTTTTCGTATGTGAACATATAAGACATATCATGACTACCGCTTCCGGCACCACCATTCATTTTTGTTTCATACGTATTGCCTAAATCATCCGTTACATGGAAGCCACTACTTATAAAGGGCCACTCATCCAAAATGGTTTGGTCTTTTATAATTGAGTTAAAGTTCACAATAAAGGATAGCGGAGTATACGTAACCTTCTCTAAATGAAGAATTAAATCTTCATCGGTCGCTTCTTTATCTACAATTTGTGTGACATTATCCGTTGCTTTTGCATAAAAGTCGAATTGCGTTCCTAACTGTACAAAATCCTTTTTATCTGTACTTGTCATACTACTCATATGAAATGTAAAATCGCCCTCCTCTAGTGAAGCATCCAATTGAAGCACGGCCTTCGTTAAACCCGCATACTGATTTTCACCAGTTTTTTTAAGCGTATGGTCTACAAAAGGGAGGGCATGGCGTTTGCCGTTAACTTCAATGGAGCCTGCCAGCATTGGTGTTTCTCCTAAATCTTGCTCGGTTTCGATGAAATAGGTAACAAAAAGGGACTTACTATCAAATAAAATTTCGTTTACCGTAATGCTATTTCCGCCACTTTCGGCTGTTAGATGATGCTGTTCTGCTAATTCGTCATAGCCTGTAAGCATTTCTCTATCGGAAAAAAGTTTAAGTATACTGTTCAGAATCGGAATCTCCTGGGCGAATGCAGTGTACGATAAACCGACGATAGACGCAGAGGCAATTCCTAGGGATAGACAGGCAGCTGAAATGCTTTTCATCCATTTTTTCGTCTTTTTTTTGGAAATACGGTTTTTCATCTCTTTTTTAAACTGGGCGTTTTCAAATTCTGTTACATCCATCTCTTCATACTCAGTTATATTGATGTCAATATCGTTGAACTGCTTATATAGATTTTTCAATTGAAATTCCTCCCCACGCTTTTTTCAACTTTTTCTTCCCGTGATAAAGCCTGTTATCAACAGCCGATTTCGTCATCTGCAACTGATGGGCAATTTCCTCTGTATTCAAATCGAGTAAGTATTTCATAACGAAAATTTTCTGATCGGCAGGCTTTAAGGATGAAAGGATTTCCTGTATTTCTTCGTACTCTTCCATCCGGCTGCTTTTCTTTATTGCAGAATCAGCCAAAGTTGCCTCCATATCAATAAATGGGCTCTCTTTTCTCTTGAGCTCTGTCCGATAATAATCAATAGCTTTATACTTTGAGATGACGCAAATCCACTTTTGAAAGTCAGTCGTATCCCCACTAAATTTTGAGGCATTTTGCCAAATGGAGAACAGGATATCATTAATGCATTCCTTTGTTAAATCGGCTCTATGAATCGGACCTAGCGTTTTCACTACGATCCCTTTTATGAGCGGAAGATAGTGGTCAATTACATAATCAAGTGCTTTTTCCTGACCAGCTTGAAGATATTTTATAAAATTACGTTCATTTATCCTCATCACGTTCTCCTTTATCGTTTGGCTTAAAAGCTTGTATACTTTATATAACGGATAGAATATCCATTTTTTCGCAAAAATCGCGAAATATTCTGTGATTATTGTAACTTAAGAAATAACCCCCGATCCTTGAATGAGCTGCTGAAATGTGAAATAATTACGTTAACTTAATACAAATACACCTTCTAGGGTTCCGTATGCGCAGGCATAGTCTGGTCCGAGAGAAGGTGCGCGATTTTTTTGCGTCACGGAAGGATAAAAGCCTGGGAGATATGTTGATGAACATTCCTCCTGGCTTTTTTATTTTGAAAAAGCACAGGGTGAAATGAAACCATCACAAGAAGTAGAGGAGATGAGGAAAATGAAATATTGGTTATTGGTTGTCGTCGCTGCAGTTTTTGAAGTCGGTTGGGTAATCGGCTTAAAGCATGCAGCAACACCTTTGGAATGGATTGGAACAGTGATTGCAATTATAGTAAGTTTCGGCGTGTTGATATACGCGAGTGGGGTGTTACCAGTCGGTACAGTTTACGCCGTATTCGTTGGACTGGGCACGTTCGGTACAGTCATCAGCGATATGGTATTATTCGGCAGCCCGGTTGAGCCGTTGAAAATCCTATTTATTTTTACATTGTTAGCAGGTGTCATCATGTTGAAGCTGGCAACACCGGATGACAGCGGTACGGGAGGTGAGCAGTAATGGCTTGGATTTATTTAATTTTAGCGGGATTATTTGAAATGGTTTCAGTTGGATTTATGGGCAGGCTACAGCAGCGTAAGGATATCCTTTCGTTTGTGCTGCTTATTGTCGGCTTTTCTGCTAGCTTCTTTTTCTTGAGCCTTGCTATGAAGGTATTGCCAATGGGATTAGCCTATGCAATTTGGACAGGAATAGGTGCAGCAGGGGGGGCAATTTTAGGGATTTTACTATTTAAAGAACCGAAAAATGCCTTGAGAATCACAGCGATCACTTTAATTATCGGGAGTGTCATTGCGCTGAAATTAATTTCTTAATCTTACTTATAACCAATTCTACGGATCTATGTAGAGTTGGTTTTTCTTTTAATCATAGAAAATATTTTACAATTCCTATAGTAATAGTATAGAATAAAATAATAGAAAATTTAAAATACATAGAAAATAGTGGGGTAATCATTATGTTAGGAATCAAAAACGATTATTTAGTAATTGGTGATGTGAATGCACCTGTTAAAATGGAAGTATTTTTAAATTATGCATGTCCATATTGTGCTACTTTTTATGAATTAGTTGATCATACACTTCCTAAGTATTTTACAGAAGGTAAAGTGGCTTTAGTTGTGAAGCACTATGATAAGCCTCGTGAAATGCTGCTGCCTGGAACGCTTATTAATGCCAATCTAGATTACACCAATCCGGAAAGAACATTGGAAATCATAAGTGAATTATTTAAAAATCAAGCAACATGGGATAAGTATTCGAGTTTTGAAATAAAGAAATATATTGAAGAAAAATATGACTTAAAAGAAGAGCCTGCTAATATCGACCGTAGCTTACTGATTACAGCTGAAGCGATTGAACGTAATGTAAAAATGGTCCCAACGGTCTTTATCAATGAACACGAATATCAATACCCACGTGAGATTTTTGCAGAGGAATTAGTAGAGGTAATCGAAAACGAGCTGAAAAATACTGTCATTTAAGTAGCTCCGAGCATAATAAAGAAGGGGCTATCCGGAAATATATTCTGGATAAGCCCCTTAACTTTTAATTACTCAATACAGCTTTTAGATTTCCCCCCTGATTGGCCTCTGAAATCTGTAATGGCTCTTCTTCACCGTGCATCAGACGATTTAAAATTTTCTCTTCTAGCTCAATTAGTGCCGGATTTGTTAATTTACGCGGACGTGGTGCATTCACCTTTTCATCATAGGCAATTTGACCATCCTCAATTAAAATGATTCGATCTGCTAATCGTACCGCTTCTCCGACATCATGGGTTACAAGCAATGCCGTGAAGTTATTTTTTTCCCAAATATTTTCGATTAGATTTTGCATTTCAATCCGAGTTAAGGCATCAAGAGCACTTAATGGTTCATCTAGCATCAACAATGACGGCTCATGGATTAAGGCTCTCGCCAATGCAACACGTTGCTTTTGACCACCAGAGAGTGTAGATGGCCACTCATCTTTTAAAGGTAATAATCCAACCTTATTTAAAGCTTCTTCGGCCTTTGCTTTCCAATCTCCTGTCAAGCCTAAACCGACATTGTCTATAACTTTCTTCCAAGGAAGTAAACGCGAATCCTGATACATCATTTTCACATTAGCTTCCGATTTCGTAGCAGGGACGCCATCGAATAATAGTTCCCCGGCAGTAATTTCCTCAAGGCTTGCCACAAGGCGCAACAGTGTACTTTTCCCACTACCACTTTTACCGATAATGGCGATGAATTCACCTTTATCAAAAGAGATGGAAATATCATGTAAAATTTCTTTAGGTCCGAATGACTTTTTTAAGTTTTTAATATCAATTTGAATTGCTTCTGGTTTCATGCTAAATGACCTCCTTATTTCGTATAGCTTGCATTCCACTTTAATGCGCGGTTTTCACCAAACTGTGCAATCAAATCGGCTAGCTTACCAAGCAATGCATAAATGATAATGCTTAAAATAATGACATCTGTCTGCATGAACTCACGAGCGTTTGTCGCCAAATAGCCTAATCCTTCATTAGTCGGGATTGTTTCAGCGATGATTAAAGTCAGCCACATAACACCTAGCGCATATCGTAAACCGACAAAAATAGATGGCAGAGCGCCTGGCAGCAATACATCTTTGAATAGGCTCCAACCCTTTAAGTTGTACATGCGACCCATTTCTACTAAATTAGGATCGACATTACGGATACCGTGGAATGTATTCACGTAAATAGGGAAGAGCACCCCTAATGCGACTAGGAAAATTTTTGCATCTTCTCCGATGCCAATCCATACGATAACAAGTGGAATAAGCGCCAAGTGAGGGATATTCCGAATCATTTGAATCGTTGTATCTAAATAAATGTAGGATTTTTTTGATAACCCATTTAATACACCTAATACAAAGCCGATGACACCACCGATTAACATCCCCGTTAATGCGCGCCATAAGCTTACGCCAATGTGGGTCATTAAATCGCCATTTACTAGCAAATTCCAACCCGTTTCAACAATTGTCAGAGGGGATGGGAACAATGATGCTGATATCACTTCCAAGCGTACAATGATTTCCCAAACCACGACGAGCACCACAGGAATAACCCATGGACGAAAATCTAGTTTCATACTATTTAACCTCCTATATAAAGTAAGCGAGAGCATGATCGCACTCGCTTACTCAATTTCTTATTTAGTCCAAACTTTGTCTTGGATCGTTACTTCTACTGGAATCAATTTTAGTTCGAAGTATTTATCCGCTTGTTTTTGCTGCGTTTCAATTATTTCGTCTGTAATTTCGGATGCACCGAAAGTACGACGGTTAATTTGCTTACTAATAACCTCTTCTTTAATGCCAAGTGCTTCAGACATAATCGCGATTACTTCCTCACGATTTTCGTTCGCCCATTTATCGGACTCATCAATTTTTTCTAAAATGAACTCGACTAGCTCTGGATAATTATCAACAAATGTTTCTGTTGCAAAATAGAATGTACGGTTCGGATAGCCGTCAATATCCCCGTTTACTAATGTAATAGAATCTGTTTCAAGCTCTGCTGATGCAAAGAATGGATCGTAAGAAGCTAAAGCATCGATTTGCCCTGTTTCAAATAATGCGCGACCTTGTGCTGCATCCTCTGGATATACCCACTCAACATCATCCACTGTTAAACCGACTGACTCTAGAGCAAGTACTGTAGAATAATGGTGGTTACCACCTTTTAAAGCGCCAACTTTTTTCCCTTTTAAATCTTCAAGCTTTGTGATGCCTGATTTTTTTAATACGACAATCCCAACACCTTCTGGATTTGGGTTATCTGCCCCTACGTAGTAGAAAGGCTTATTGGAAGCTTGAGCGAAAATACCAGGGCCATCTGCAGCGTGACCGAAATGAATTGCCCCTGCATAAATGCCTTCCATTAAAGTATTACCGTGTGTGAATAATTCCCATTTAATCTCTAAATCTTTTTCTTTAGCAGCTTCATCTAAAATCCCTGATTCTTTTAAAATGTGTAATGTATTCCCTTTTTGATAACCGATATTAATAGTCTTTAACTCTTTCCCTTGTGCGTTGCCTGTTGATGCGCCGTCCTTTTCATCGGATGAGCATGCAGTCAACACTGCTAATACTAAAAATAAACCAAATACTGATAATAGCTTTTTCATTATTTATCCTCCATTTTTAAACAAATCGATAAAGTGCATTTGTAATTTCTTCTACCTTTTGTGTAGCTCCTTTAAATTGAAGCGCGAAAAGTCTTTCACCACCGGCTTTCAGTACGTCTGCAACTACACCTTCTCCAAACGGCTCATACAGTACAATATCGCCACCTTGTAATGATAGGCGTTGCACTTTTGAATTCCATTCTTCATCTATATAACTTGCGCCTTTTTCAAGCTGTAAAAGCTCTGACCAAAGTGCTGCAGTCTCTTCAACATTACGGACAGCAAATGCTGCACCGTCTACTTGAACATCACCTAGTTCATGTGACGCAATCACTCCGCGCTCTGTTAAATCTTCACGACGTTCGTGATCTTTTTCATCCCACTCGATAAAGAAAGGTAAATGTAGTGATTCATTTGGTTTGCCTGCGAATAATAATTTCCAAGTGACCAATGTTCCATCCGGACGAGTACGACTAAAATCAGTCGGACCATTCACTTCCAGCCCTTGTGCTTTAAAGTGTTCTGCCAGCTCCTGTAAATTAACTGAACGAAGCGCAATACGCTGTGGACCAGATTGTAAATTATTTTCGATGAATGTATCACGTAGGCTGTATTTTATGCTGCTGGCTTCTTTTACAAGCGCTTCATCAAAGATGCCGATTAACTCGACATAACTTAAATCAAAGTAGCTAAGTGTGTTGTAAGTGCCTAAATTTTCGTGGCGGCCACCTTGAACAGCGTGCAGGCCTAACTTTTGAAATGCTTCTGCTGCCTTGGTTGGGTCAGGTGTTAAATGAACAAAATGATCGAACTGTAATGCCATATATATCTTCTCCTCTACAATCTAAAGTGAAATTAACTATAAACATATTGATTTAGTTGGTTTTTATTCAAAAATGGTGGTGACCTTTCTAACCTAACCATGTAATGAAGGAATTCCATAATCCCTATAAGTTTAATATACTTTAACTTAGTAATACTTTAATTATTTTCATATAAAAAGTCAACATAAAATTCAGAAAAATTAAATATTTTGTCGAAATTAGTAGGATTTTCATGACATGCCTCTCAAGAGTTAGATACTTAAATGATTTTTTGGAAAAATATCATACGCTTAGGAGAAATGCCGATAAATTATTTGAATACATATTTAGAGGTATTAAGATGGTCTAATTATAATGCCTTATTATGGTAAAATATAGGGTGAAAAGGAGTGTTTTAATTTGGATGGTAAACGATTGGCACAAGGGTTGCTGAATGCGACTGGTGATGATTTACGCCTTGTCTATGCGCTCGTAATGGAAACAAAATTGTATGACTTACTATTGGCAAAGGCCAAAGATGTCATGACGAAAGATTTAAATCATTTTGAGCAAAATTTACAAGCAGAAATAAAGAGATTACATCAATATCCAGATGAGCAATTACAGCTACAACTGTTTTTATACATGCTGGAGCAGCTCGAAATTAAAGGGGCGCACTACAATTTATTAACGGAAATCGAATATGCCTGTACGCAAATTGTTGAAAAAGCTCATGCTCTTCAATTAAAGCAAGATAAACAATATAAGCAGTTTGCTGAAAAAAGGGACGAACAGCCATCTGTTTTGCTCGTTTTATATCAAATGCAAAAGATCTTTGAGTCATTCGATCAAAAGGGAGCGGATTTAGATGATGAAACAACTGAAAATTTAATACAGCAAATTGAGGCATACATCCAGTCGCTGCCACTCGAAAAGCAGCGACAAATTAAAGAAAAGCTCAATATCGATGAGCTGACGAATTCAACAATTAAACAGCTGATTGCTACACAAGGGACAGCCGTATTAATGGCGATTATTGTTGAGGTGGCGGGCTTTGCGGCATTTACAACCTTAACTTCCACTATTGCAGCGACAGCAGGTTTGCTCGGCGTAACATTGCCTTTCGGTGCCTATATGTTTGCGACATCAGCCCTTTCTATTTTAACGGGTCCTGTTGGTTTAGCGCTCATTGCTGTTGGTGGGGGAGCGCTAATTAATTATCAAAACCAAAAAGTTCGAAAAGCATTTATTCCGATTGGCATCGTTCAACTATTATTGCCTGCCGTCATTGAAGAAGAGCAACCTGTCCAAGTGGAGCATTTTATACAAGAATGGCAAAAGCTCTATGATAAGCAGCAGAAAATTTTACAGGAAATTGCTACATATGAAATGACCAAACAGCAACAGCAGGCAAAAAAAGACGCATTTGAAGAACAAATGAGGCTGCATACCGATCAACATGCTAAAAAAAGAGCTATGTTAACTAATAAACTGGCCGCTATCGAAAAGTGTAGTGACCTTATTGCGGTGCATGAAAAGTCTCCTGCCTATATACAGCTAACAAGTGAGATGGCAAACATATTGCAAACGATGAACAAAAAGCAAAGTGAAATCGAAGCAAATCGTAAGCAAGCAGGTTTGTGGAATACGGTGAAAAATACATTTGCCAATCAAAGTATTACCTCTCAACTAAAAGAGCTTAATGAGAAATACGGGCTAAAAGAACAGCTACGTACAGAAGAAGTAGTCAAAATGAAACCACAGCAACTGAAACCACAGCAACTGAAAGCGCAGTGCATTACTGCAGAAGAATATCAATTTGAATTGGACCAACTACAAAAAGAAATTCAAATAACACGAACTAGCATTCAACAAACAAAGGACGCTATTTCCACAACGGAACGTCAAATTCAGCAGGTGAAGGGTGAATGCAAAAAGCATCAAAAAAAGTGGTACGGCTTGGAACATATAGTATGAAGGGACAGACAGGATGATTAAAAATGAACAATTTTGGCATTATTGGCGGAAAGGGCAATTTGAAGAAGCGCTAAACTGCAAGCTGCACGAAGCACCAAAGCGAAAAGGTGCGGCACTATTCAAATCGCCTTCACAAACGACGGTCATTGCTTCGGTAAGTGCGGGCGAATTTTTGTATGACTATATGATGATTGATCCGACTGTGGTCGACGGAATTGATTTTGCACGAGCAGATGATTTATCGAACCTTTTTTCTCTTTCTCAATTTGCTTCAACGATCGATACAGCGACAGCAACAGGCGATATGGCACAGCTTCAAGGATATGTAGCGGAACAAATGATGGCCCAGGAATTAGCTGCAGCTGGTCATGATGTTCAATTTCCGGAAACATCAAATCAAGCTGGATGGGACATGCTTGTAGATGGTCAACCATTCCAGGTGAAGTGCGCTGCAAATAAACAAGTAGTAGAAGACCATTTGACTAAATATCCAGAGACGCCCGTAATTGTAAATGCCGAGCTAGGTCAATATTATGAGCACAATCCGATGGTAATGACATCCTCTGTTAGCCGTGAACAAGTGATTGCAGATACGAAGACGACACTCCATCATTCGGAAGATCTGCTCGATTTTGAAATTCCATGGATTACAGCCGGTGTGAGTGCCTTCTCAAATGCAAAACGTTTACGCCAAGGTGAAATTTTAACTTCCACATTTGTCCGAAACGTAGCATCGGATACAGTAAGCAGAACCGCTTTAGCGGCAACCGGTAAAGTAATGCTCGGCTCAGTTGGCGCTGTACTGATGCCTGGCGCAGGTGCAATCGTATTTCCGGTTGTCGGCGCCTATGTTGGCTTGGCACAAGGCGGGAAATTATCATCGGTCATTAAAAGACAGTTCGCGAAGCCAGAAGAGGAACGATTAGTTCGAGCTTTGATTCAGCTTATCGATGAAATGCTCAGTATCCTCCATTTAAAAGAGGGGATTAAACAGTCAAAATGGAAAGTACTCGTTCATAAACTACCATCATCTGTAAGCCAAGCGCTTGGCAAACAGCATAATGAACGAATTCAACTTCTGGAAAACGTTAGCCGTGAACTGATGGCAATTCGAAAAACAGTAAAGAAAAATCCTGTTGAAGCATTCGGCAGGATAATAACTGTACTTGGTAAATCAGGCATCCATGTATATACGTTAAAAACGGAACTTGAACAAGTGGAAGATGCTATAAAGGCATATTATAAAAAAATATAGAGTTTTGATGAGTTAAGAGCGCTGCACTTTCACGGGAGACCGTATGAGTGCGGCTTTTCAATAGAACAAATTAAACAGCAAGCCCATCTTTATTTCCTTCTAACTATCCTTAAAAATTTCTGTTACACTAAATTTACGGTAAATTCTAACAATTTAAAGGGGGAGCTTTATGGAGGTTAGGGAGATAGCTTTAAATGAGAATACTATTGCTACGCTAGATACTATTGTCGAAACTGTTTTAGGAAGTAACAAAGCAACCGTTACATTGAGAGATCGGGCTTCGGGGGAAATATTATATTCTTATCGAGGGGAGCATTTAATGCGTCCGGCTTCCAATATGAAAATCATTACTGGGGCAACTGCGTTAGCTGAGCTAGGGGTGGATTTCCGCTTTAAAACAGAACTTTATATGGACGGGCAAATTGAAGATGGCACATTGTATGGGGATGTTTACATAAAAGGCTACGGTGACCCTACAATAAATGAAGCAACACTCAAGCTTTTTGTACAAAAGCTGTCCGAAAAAGGCATACAAAAGATAACCGGGACGATTATCGGCGACGATACATATTTCACAGGAGATACGTTGCCACCGGGTGTTGACGAGGAGGGAGAGACGCACTATTACGGAGCGCGGATTTCACCAATTACGATGTCACCGAACGATGATTTTGATGCAAGTACGATTATTGTAGAAGCGACTGCGCGTAACGTAGGCGAACAGCCGGAGTATATAGTCATTCCCCATTTGAGCGGGATGCAGATTTTTAATGAGGCACTCACAGTAGCAAATGATAAGGAAAATACACTCGAAATTCGTCGCATTAATAATACAGATCAAATCAAAATCACAGGTGAAATTCCTGAAGGCGAAACTGCAAAAGTTTGGGTATCACTTCAGGACCCAACAAAAAATACACTGCAATTTTTTAAAGTGTTGTGTGAACAGGTGGGCATCGATTTCAGTGAAGAGTGCATGATAGCAAGTGGTGTCATTCCCCAACAGGCGGAACGTATTTATACACACGAATCTCAAACGCTTGAGAAAATGTTCTCTATTTTTATGAAGCTCAGCAACAATAGTATGGCGGATATTTTTGTGAAGACAATGGGGAAACTTCAGCACGGTGAAGGGGATTACATGCATGGTTTGCAAGTGGTACAAGCCTACTTGGAAAAGCACCAAAATGATTTTGAAGCATGGCAGTTCGTTGATGGATCCGGGCTTTCGCATGGCATTCGCCTCCATTCAAATGGGATTTCACAGCTTTTGTTTAAGCTTCAAAAAGAGCCATACTTCCCGCAGTTTTTCGCTTCATTACCAGTTGCAGGAAATACGAATCGTCTCATCGGCGGTACATTAAAGGATCGTTTTTTGGAACCGGAATTACAAAATACGATATTCGCCAAAACAGGATATATCCATGAAGTAAACACTTTATCCGGTTATGTAACAGGGAAGAGTGGTCATGATTACATTTTCTCCATTATGCTCGAAGGCCGTGAAGAAGGGATACCGTTTTTGGATAGCGGATTAAAGGCGATGATCGCTTGTCTATAACTATAGCAAGCAAATAATTCTGAAACTTTTTTGTACAACACCCGTAAAACAATGAGGGGGGTGCACAATGAAGAAAAGAATTGAAGCTATTGACGCCTTAAGAGGGTTTTCGCTATTAGGAATACTCATTGCGAATATGTTGTATTTTCAATACGGTGATATAACGCAAAATACAATAGATCCGACAACCTGGTGGGATAAAGGGGCATTTTATTTCACAAAAATATTTGTAGAAGCTTCATTTTATCCGATATTTGGGTTTTTGTTTGGCTACGGCATTATTTTATTTATTCGAGCGTTGGAAAATCGGGATTTAAAAACAAGAGGGCCATTATGGAGGCGTGCCATTGGTTTAATGATTTTAGGCGTCTTACATATTAGTCTTATATGGGATGGCGATATTTTATTTACCTATGGAGCAGGCCTTGTCATCATCATGTTATTTATTAAACGTAAAGTAAAAACGATGCTTATATGGGCAACAATCCTGGCCTTACTGATGATGCCATTATTTTTAGTGAAAACAGATTTCCTGACCCTTGCGGAATCTGAGAAAACTATAGCTGTTTTAGCAAGCGGTACCTATTGGGAAGTTGTACAACAACGTATCGGAATTACAGAGGATATTCCAGCTGTCTTTGGATTATTAGTTTTACCGATCGCCATTGGATTGGTCGCACTTATATCCTTTTTCGTCATTGGCCCATTCGTATTATTAGGAATGGCTGCAGCCAAAACAGATTTCTTTGCGAATATTAGTGGGAAAACAGCATTATTAAAACGCTTGGTATTACTCGTTCCAATTGGTTTAGCATGTAAAGCGTTGTTTTATTGGGACCACTTTGCCGGAAAGCTACTATATGGAGCAGGGACATATATGCTGGCACTTGGTTATATGGCGCTCTTTACGCTCCTTTATTTAGCCAACCATGAAAGCAAGTTATCTAAAGCATTTGCAAGCGTTGGCCGTTTATCGTTAACGAATTACTTAATGCAGTCGCTAATTTTTACAACGATTTTCTATGGGTATGGATTCGGTTTCTTCGGGGAGCTGGGCGTCGCAATGGGATTAGTTCTTGCCTTTGCGTTTTATGCAATTCAACTTTTCGCCTCCACTCTTTATGCAAAGCGCTTTTCGATTGGACCGGTAGAATGGCTACTTCGTAAATTCATTTATTTAGGGAAAGGTTGAAGGAAGATGTTGTTAGAAATGCCTTCCAAATTTTTGTCCATAAATAAGCGGAGTTTTTACCGTTATTTGCGGATTGAACCTATTTTTACAGAAAATAAAGGGAGATTTTCCGCTTATTCATCAAAAAAATAACTATTTTCCTGTTTTTTAGTGTGATAAGCGGAATCTCTCCGCTTATTCTGGCAGTTTTTTAGTTTATTTTTATAATAAGGGGAATTTCTCCTTCTATTTTTAAGGAGGGACTGAACCTCATAAAAAAGTGCCCTCGTAAAAAGGGTGCTTTTTTCATTTTAATGAAACTATTTTTTAATTACACAGGTCTAACGGTTAATCGGGAAAGGAGGCAGCTATGAATTCGCAAACATTTGAAGATATTTTACATACACATGGCGATTTTATATTGCGCCTTTGTTATACATATACGAAAGACTGGCAAATGGCTGAGGATTTGACACAAGAGACATTTTTGCGGTTTTACGGAGCGCAGGAGCAGTTCCGACATGAAGCGGATATAAGGACTTATTTATATCGAATCGCTGTTAATCGCTGCAAATCGTATTTGACGAGTTGGCGGTACAAGCAAACACAGCTGATCGAGCTTGGTCAAAAGTTAATTGCCAGAGAGGATGTCGCCTTACAAGTAGAACAAAAGGATGAATCGAAGCGGGTGTATAAAGAAATTGAAAAACTCCCAGTTAAGTATCGGGAAGTGCTCGTATTTTATCATTACTTTGACTGGACGACCGCGCAAATTGCGGATCTCTTCGGCTGTTCCGAAAATACAGTGAAAACAAGACTGAGGCGCGGAAGACAACAGCTTGGACAATTATTAAAGAAAGGCGGTGTACTGGATGAATTCAATTACTAAAGCACTGACAGATGAGTTAGAAGGAAAAAAGTTATCAAAACATGCAAAGCAACAAATTTTAAGTAGGAAGCCTCGTAAAAAACGAAACTTCATTCCGCAAATCGCAGCAATTTGCATATGTGCGTTGGCATTGTTTCTATTCTTTACAAATACGGAAAAAAAGACACCGAAAATGACAGCTGCCGATGCAATGTTTGGATATGTAGATGAAGCGATTGTAGATTATTTTAATAATGAAGCACCGAAGTTACAGGTGGAGCCTGGTAAAAAGGAGGATCCATTTCATAATGGAGATGCCTATTTAATGCGACTCGCGCTTGAGCAGAACAGCGGCCGATTTTACAGTGATTCAATGCTGTCCCAAAGCGATCGCTATGTATTAAGCGAGCTGTTGCATTATGTACAGGAGGCAATCTGGCACAATAACGTACAGGTGGAAATCAACCCGGTCAAATCAATCGACCAGCTTGTAGAGCAGGCGCCGGCACTAATCTCACAGCTAAAGCCGCATGTTGAAATCCCCTATATGAAAGTAACGGATGAAAAGCAGCGGCAATGGAATTATACTTCGTTTGATACGAAAAGATGGGTATCGTATGTAGTCGTTTTAGCTTTGTTGTTGGCGGCTATCATTTATTTGATAAAATACAAACATTTTATTATCACAGCATTTGTCATTTTGCTAGCTTTTGTATCCTTTTCACAACCGTTTTGGCAACCTTTCAAAGATGTGAGCGCCTATGATGAAAAGACATTGGTGGAAGCTGTTGAGGGTGAATTAAAAAAAGTGAATGTAAAAGTGGTAGGACAGCCAGAGCTCCAATACGCTGCATCTATCCATAAAACCCGAACAGCGCTTGTCTCCTTTGAGGATGGTATGACGGTACTAGCTGAATTCGATTATGATAATGGCCGATATATAAATCAAGGTATGACATGGCATTCAGGTTATAATTTCAGTAAGCTGGCAATTGTTCAAACACATACTATTAATGTAATGGCCTTTAAAGCAGGTCATCATGTAGCAAAAATACGTGTTGAAAATGAACAGAATTATTCTGCTGAAACTACCTTAAAAGAGCAGAAGCCTACAATAATTTATTTTAAAACCCCGAAAGAATTAAGCTCCTATTCTAGAGGATACTATGATGCTAATGGAGAACTGGTTCATTAAGGGGAAACAGGGGTGAGTGGGTCACTTCTATTAGCAAAAAACATCCATTTCTCTTATGAAGGAAAAATGGATGTTTTTCAGTTTGCCATGGTGGTCTTTTCATCTCATTAATCACTTTTTTTCTAGTACCTTCCGTTCAATCATTTCCACGCCTTTGTACATAATAGTTGCCATTACGATTATGATTAAAAGCGCCAAGAATACTAACGTAAAGTTAAACACCTGGAAGCCTGAAATAATTAAATAGCCTAGCCCGCTGGATGATACTAAAAACTCCCCTACAATAACCCCAACCCAGGACAGGCCGACATTTACCTTTAATGTTGAAATAATTGTTGGAGTAGAGGCAGGCAAAATAACATGGCGGAATGTTTCATATTTAGAAGCACCAAAAAGTTGCATGACCTTTACATAGTTTTCATTAACTTGCTGAAATGCGGAAAAGATAACAAGGGTCGAAATAATAACCGAAATCAGCACACCCATTACAAGTACTGCCAGCATATTCGGTCCAAAAATCACGAGAATAATCGGTCCAATCGCTACTTTAGGCATCGCATTCAACACGACAAGATAGGGGTCCATCACATCGGCAAAGGTTTTCGATGACCACAAAGAGATCGCGAGCAATGTACCGAACAATGTCCCTAGTATAAAGCCGACAACCGTCTCAAACATGGTAATCGCAATATGGGGGAACAGTGTCCCATCACTTATTTTCGTGATGAATAGGCTTCCAACTGCACGAGGACTACTGAAAATTAGTGGGTCCAGTATCCGGAAATGTGTCGTAAGCTCCCAAAATAGTAGAAGACCAATAAGGATAACAAATTGAAAGAAGAATATTTTACGCTTTTCTTGACGGCGCTGCTCATTATATTGCTGCTGTAACTGTTTAATATTCACCTGTATCAAGCTCCTTCCATATTTCCTGGAATAGTACTTGAAAAGCAGGAGCATTCCTTGCATCAAATGGTGGAAGTTCTCGAATTTCCTGCGGGATGATAAAGCTTTTTACAATAGTACCTGGCCGTGTGCTGAAGATAAATACTTTATCGCTCATCGCAATAGCCTCACTAATATCATGGGTTACTAAGATGGTCGTTGTGGAAAACTGCTTTAACGTCTCCGACACAAAGTTTTCCAAAGACAATTTTGATCGGAAATCAAGCGCGGAAAATGGTTCATCCAGGAGAAGTAATGTCGGTTTGACGGCAAGTGTACGCGCAAGTGCAATACGTTGGCGCATCCCCCCGGATAGTTGTGGCGGATATAGTTTTTTAGTATGAGCTAATTCGAATTGCTCCAAAAGTTCATCCACTATTTCACGGTTTTCCCTTTTTAAAAGTGTTAACCCGAGTGCCACATTCTCCTCGATGGTTTTCCACGGAAATAAAAAATCCTGCTGAAGCATATAGCCAATTTCTACATCTCGGTCAGCAAATGAGATCTCCCCGGTCGTTGGGGTTAATAATCCTGCAAGTAAAGAAAGAAGTGTCGATTTCCCGCAACCGCTAGGACCTAAAAAGGAGACAAACTCACCTGCTGCAACTGAAAAGTTTACATTTTCAATGGCTGTTGATACTTGTTGCTCCTTAAAAAAGTGATGAGTCACATTTTTCACTTCTAAAAATGTCATTTACTTCACAACCGCATCAGCAAATGACCGGTTTACTAGGTCCTTATAGGAAGGTTCAAATTCCAATACCCCAGCCTCCGTCATTACATCAAGTAAATTTTGGAATTCCTTTTCATCGATGATTGGATCTTTCGCAAAGGATTCCTGATCGCGGTAACGTGTTACCACCTGCTCAATAATTTCTGGCTTTGTATCCTCGAAATATGGAGCAATTGCTTTTGCTACTTCCTCGCTCGATGCACTGTACACCCATTTTTGTGCTTTATATAAAGCTGTAGTGAAGCTTTCCACTAACTCTTTCTCTTCGAAAGTGCTTTCCTTTGTCATAAACACTGTGTATGGAATTGCACCAAGTTCTTCACCGAAAGAAGCGACAATCTTTCCAAGACCTTGCTCTTCAAAAATACTTGCAGTTGGCTCAAAAAGCTGTACGTAGTCACCTGTACCGGAAGCAAAGGCATTAGCAATATTAGCAAAGTCAATATTTTGTATTAGCGTTAAATCATTTTGTGGATCAATGCCCTGCTGCTTCAGAACAAATTCTCCAGCCATTTGAGGCATGCCGCCAACACGTTGACCTAAAAATGTACTTCCATTTAATTTATCCCAGCTAAAGTCAACATCTTTATCACGCGCGACTAAAAACGTACCATCTGTTTGTGTAAGCTGCGCAAAATTGATGACAGCATCATTAGGGTTTTGACCCGCTACATAAATTGATGTTTCTGCCCCGATTAACGCAACATCAATCCCATCAGATAAAAGGGCTGTCATCGTTTTATCTCCACCTGGAATTGTAGAAAGTTTTATAGACAATCCTTCCTCTTCAAAAAAGCCTTCTTCAATCGCCGCATAAAGAGGGGCGTAAAAAATGGAACGAGTTACTTCACCGACCTTGACCTCCTGTAAATCCTTTTGTCCACACCCTGCCAATAACAATAAAAGCCCCACAAAAAGGGCCGTTCGTAGCCATTTCATCTGGTCATCCTTTTCTTAAAATAGTGTTGTAGTATCGTATGCAGCAGGAAGGTGAGAGGTGTTACCTACAATTTTACATTTCACCAAGGTGAAACTTTCATGATACGATAAAGGTAATTATTTTTTGTTATAAGGTGGAGAATGCGATGAAAATAAATCATTTGAAGGGACAACTGGCAAAACCACAACCCCTATTTTTAGGGGAGGAAACGGCTTTTCGATCAGCAAT